>NZ_BAFM01000004.1 GCF_000334895.1 Halococcus agarilyticus
GCTACTACGACGCGGTCAACGAGGTCTACGGCGACCTCCTCACGGAGCCGTACCCCGCGCGCAGCGCGTTCGAGGTGGTGAAACTCCCCGTGGATATCGACGTCGAGATCGAAGCGGTGGCAACGGTCCCCGAAACCGGCGAGTCGGACTGACGGCCGCGCGGGACCGTCGCCCACGGCGAAGGCGCGGTTCGCGTACCCAGGGGATTAATACTGTACGACCGGCTCGTACCGGTATGCAAATCACCGGCTACGACCTGTACGAAGTCCCGCCGCGCTGGCTCTTCCTCAAGATCGAGACGAGCACCGGGCTGGTCGGCTGGGGCGAGCCGATCGTGGAGGGGCGGGCGAAGACGGTGCGAACGGCGGTCGAGGAGCTGTTCGACAGCTATCTCGTCGGCAAGGACCCGCTCCGGATCGAGGACCACTGGCAGGCGATGTACCGCGGCGGGTTCTATCGCGGCGGTCCGATCCTCATGAGCGCGATCGCGGGGATCGACCAGGCGCTCTGGGACATCAAGGGCCGCCACTACGAGGCCCCGGTGTACGACCTGCTCGGGGGCAAGAGCCGGGAGAAGATTCGCGTCTACAAGTGGATCGGCGGGGATCGGCCCGGCGACGTGGCGAGCGAGGCGACCCGGCTCGCGGAGGCCGGCTACACCGCCTTGAAGATGGACGCGACCAACCAGACCCGTCACGTCGAGGGGCGCGAGGTGCTGGAGGGGATCGTCTCGCGGATCGAGCACGTCCGGAGCGAGGTCGACGACGCGGTCGACATGGCGGTCGATTGTCGGGGTCGGGTCTCGAAGTCGATGGCGAAGACGCTGACCCGCCGGCTGACCGAGTTCGACCTGCTGTTCGTCGAGGAGCCGGTGCTGCCGGAGAACCTCGAACACCTCCCCGTGATCGCGAACCAGGCGGGCACCCCGCTCGCCGCGGGTGAACGGCTCTACTCACGGTGGGACTACCAGCCGGTGTTCGAGGACGGCGCGATCGACGTGATCCAGCCCGACGTCTCCCACGCCGGCGGCATCTCCGAGATGCGGCGGCTGGCGAGCGCCGCCGAGACCCACGACGTCGCGGTCGCGCCCAACTGCCCGCTCGGGCCGATCGCGCTCGCGTCCTCGCTCCAGGTCGTGACCCACGTCCCGAACTTCCTCGTTCAGGATCACGGGTTCGACGTCCACTCGGACGCGCGGGGGCCCGCCCACGAGTACCTCGCGGGGGAGTCGCCGTTCGTGTTCGACGACGGCTATCTCGACACGCTCGACGAGCCCGGACTGGGTATCGAGATCGACGAGTCAGTGGTCGCGGAGAAATCCGCGATGGAGACCGACTGGCACAATCCGATCTGGCGGCACGAGGACGGCAGCATCGCGGACTGGTGACCGCGAGGATCGTGTCGGCGTTGGGACGGATCTACTGGATGGCCCACCGGATATCTTCGACGAGCGTTCCGCTGACCGGTCGTGGGGAACGGGTTCGCCACCGATCGCGTGGCGTCATTCGACCCACCCGCGGTAGGCGGTGTTGATCTCGATGACGCCGGCGACGTTTTGGAGAGCTTGGGGGAACTCCTCCTCGAAGGCTTCGTCCGAGAGGTCCGCGGTGGAACTGCTCACGCTGAGCGCGCCGAGGAGACCTCCGGCGTCGGTGACGAGGGCGGTCGAGACACACCGGACGCCCTCGAACTGTTCGTTATCGTCAAACGCAATTCCTCGCGAACGGACGTCGGCTATCTCTGCGCGCAGAGTCGCCGGGTCCACGATGGTGTTTCGAGTGTGTCGCGTCAACGCTCCCCGTTCGAGGAACGCATCGAGATACGAGTCGTCGAGGGCGGCGAGCATCGCCTTCCCCGCGGCGGTGCTGTGGAGATGCTCGCGCGTGCCGAGCGTGGTCGGGATCTCCTCGTGGGGACGTTCCGAGGACTGATACAGCGTGACGGCGTACCCGTTGCGCTCGACGACGAGTCGGGCGGTCTCGCCGGTGGTGGCCGCGAGCCTGTCGACGCCCTCCTTTCCGGACTGAAACACCGCCTCGCGCTCGCGGGCCGCGCCACCGTACGAGAGCGGTCGGAGGCCGAGGCGGTAGGTCCCGTCGACCTGCTGGACGAAGCCGTGTCGCCGGAGGGTCGTCAAGTAGTGATGGACGGTAGCCTTCGAGAGACCCACCGCGTCGCCCAACTCCGTGACCCCTGCGGTCTCCCGGGCGAGGAGCTCGTCGAGGATGCGAACCGCGTTGTCGACCGAGTTGATCGTCTTCGCGCCGTCGGCGTCCGGGGTCATGTCGGGGGTTGTGCGTGTCGATATAAATATTCGGCCCTCGTCGCGGGCCGGGGCTCACTCGTTTTCGGCGTAGATACGGTCGACGACCTGCTGGACGGCGAGCGCCTGTTCGGTGGTGTTCACCGACGGCGGGGCGTCCTCGGTGATCGCCGTCGTGAACGCGCGCAACTGCTCCCGGTACGGGTCGTTCGAGTTCACCGTGACCGAAGCGTCGAGATAGTGGTCCATGCCGCCCGTGTTCGCGCCGTAAAATCGAAGGCTCTGGTCGACCTCGGCCATATCGTCGAGGCGGTCGGTGATGTCGAGTACCGCGCCACCCTCGGTGCCGTAGAGCTGGTATCTGTGCACCGACTCGGCGTTGGCCGCCCACGCGACTTCGAGCGTCGCGGTGGTTCCGTCCTCGTAGGTCAAGAACCCCGACGCCGAGTCCTCGACGTCGAACATGTTCGCGTCGGCGTCCTCACCCCACATGTCGAGGTAGGCGTAGGACTCGCGGTGGCCGAAGTCCTGACGGGTCGTGGCGGCGACGTCGTCGATCACCGGCGCGTCGAGGAAGTGGTGAAGGAGGTCGATCAGGTGAATGCCGATGTCGATCACCGCGCCGCCGCCGGCGATCTCCGAGGAGGTGTACCACGACCCGCGACCCGGCACCCCACGCCGCCGGATGTACGCTGCCTGAACGTGTCTGATCTCCCCAAGGTATCCCTCGTCGATGTACCACTTGAGGACCTTACAGACGTTCAAAAATCGACTCTGGAAGCCGACCATGCAGAGACAGCCCGTTTCACGCGCGGTTGCGGCGATCCGTTCGGCGCTTTCGAGGGTGTGGGCCAGCGGCTTCTCGACGAACACGTCGAACCCGCGCTCCATCGCCGCCGTGGCGACCGGCTCGTGGAACTTGTTCGGCGTCGTGACGAGAACGCCGTCGAGATCGCGTTCGAAGAGTTCGGCGGGGCGTTCGAACACCGCGGTGCCGACGCGGCGCTCGAACTCCTCGCGGGCGTCCGGGCTCGCGTCCGAACCGTAGACGGTGTGGCCGAACTCGGCGAGGATTTTCGCCCGGAGGAGACCGTAGGTCCCGAGCCCCGCGACCCCGATTTCGAGCGTGTCCTCGGTCATAGTTGTCCCTCCGGAGCGAGTGTGATACCGCTTTCGACCGATCGGACCTCGAAATCGTTTCCCAATATCAAACGATCGAGTTTCACGGCCACATACCTACCACGACATCCGGATCAAAGCATTGCAACGAGTCAGCCAGGTGCCACGGCATTTATTCGGCCCAAAGTAAATCTTTTACCGACACGGCCCCAACCTGTGTGCATGGCCACCACATCAACGGCCCACGACGAACGCCCCTACATCGACGGGGAGTGGGAGAGCGGCGACGGCGTGATCGAGGTCGATGATCTCGCGGAGGGCGGCGTGTTCGGTCGGATCGCCGCCGCGGGCCCGCTCCAGGCCGAGGCCGCGCTCGACGCGGCCGAGAACGCACAGACCGCGATGGCCGCGTCGACGATCCCCGAGCGGGTGGCGTGGCTCGAAGCCATCGCCACGGAGCTGCGCGACCGGAAGGACGAGCTCGCGGACGTGATCGTTCGCGAGGCGGGCAAACCGGTGTCGAGCGCCCGGGGCGAGGTCGAGTCGGCCGCCGAGCGCTTCGAGCGCGCCGTCGAGGAGGCACGGGGACTGGACGGGGAGTTCCGTCCGGGGACGACCGCGGGCCACGAGGGGTGGGAGGCGATCGTCAAACCCGAGCCCCGCGGGACCGTGCTCTGTATCACGCCGTACAACTACCCGCTCTCGACGACCGCGCTTCAGGTCGCGCCCGCGCTCGCCGCCGGCAACAGCGTCGTGCTCAAGCCCGCGAGCAAGACCCCCGTGAGCGCCGCCGTCCTGACCGACGTCATCGCCTCGACCGACGTTCCGGCGGGCGGGTTCAACTTCGTTCCCGGACACGGAAGTTCGATCGGCGACGTGCTCGCCGGCTCGGACCAGATCGACGCGATCGCGATGACCGGTTCCTCGGGCGCGGGCGAGCACGTCGCGCGCCAGAGCGGCATCGTGAACCTCCACATGGAGCTCGGGGGCAACGCGCCCGCCGTGGTTTTCCCCGACGCCGACCTCGACGAAGCCGCCGCGGCGTGTGCGAAGGGCGGGCTCAAGTACGCCGGCCAGCGGTGTTCGGCGATCAGCCGCGTGCTGGTCCACGAGTCGATCCACGACGACCTCACGGAGCGGATCGAGAGCGAGATGGACGCCTACTCGACGGGCGATCTCTTCGACGAGGAAACGGCGCTCGGACCGCTCATCAGCGACGATCAGGCCGATTGGGTCGAGGAACTCGTCACCGACGCGGTCGATCGGGGTGCCGAGATCGTTCGCGGCGGCGGGCGCAGTGGACGAGAGTTCGAGCCCACGCTACTCGGCCGTGTTCCGGAGAGCGCACGCCTCGTCGCCGAGGAGCAGTTCGGGCCCGTGATCCCGGTGACGACGTTCGCCGACGAGGATCACGCCATCGAGATCGCCAACGGAACCGACCTCGCGCTCGACGGCTGCGTGTTCACGACCGAGTACGATCGCGCGCTCCGGGTCGCCGAGCGGATCGACGCCGGCGGGGTCCGGATCAACGGTGCCCCCTCGCACGGCCTCGGCGACATCCCGTTCGGCGGGAACGAGAGTTCGGGAATCGGCCGCGAGGGGATCGGGACGAGCATCGAGGGGTTCGTCCGGTACAAGAGCATCGTGCTCTGAAGACACGGCTTCGAGACAGTCCGTCGACCGGACCTGCCAGGAGAAACCGTTTTACCGCCGACCCGAGATCACGGGGTATGGCACGATCGGCCATCCAACTGTACACGCTGCGCGCGCTCGACGAACCGCTCGACGAACTGCTCGCTCGGGTCGACGACGCGGGGTTCGAGGGCGTCGAGTACGCAAACCGGATCGGCGATGCGGACGCCGACGCCGTCCGGACCACGCTCGACGAGACGGGTCTCGAATCGGTCGCGGGCCACGTCGGGATCGACGCTCTCGAAGACAACGCCGACGATACCGTCGAGTTCTACCGGTCGCTCGGGTGTGAGCACCTCGTGGTGCCGTGGCTCGATCCCGAGTGCTTCGAGAACGAGGCCGCTATCGAGGAGACCGCGGATCGGCTGATGACGGTGGCCGAGACGGTCGACGATCACGGGATGGCGCTGTCCTATCACAACCACGATCACGAGTTCGCCGAGGTGAACGGCCGGCCGGCGTTCGAGCATCTCGCGGAAGCCACCGAGGAGCCGCTCGGCTTCGAACTCGACTGCGGCTGGACCACGGTGGGGGGTGCGGACCCCGTTGCCGTCCTCGATCGGTGGGCGGACCGCGTGTCACTCATCCACGTCTCCGACGCCGACGAGTCGGGCTCGCCGGTCGAAGTCGGCGACGGCGTACTCGACGTAGCAGCCTGTGCGGCAGCAGCTCGGGAGCACGACGTCGAGTGGGCGATCTACGAGCACGACGACCCCGACGATCAGATGGCGTCGGTCGTCCACGGCGCGGACGTGCTGGAACGGTTCTGAGGAACAGGAGTGTGCTTTCGGTGTAGCGGCTAGGGACCACAACGATTCGACGCAGCACTTACGAGCTGTCGAGTGCGCCGACGAACGACGCCTCGGCGTCGCGCCACGCCGCGACCACCCGATCGTATTCGGGGTCGCTTTCGGCGTCGTCGATCCGGTCGCGCTCGGCGAGCCAATCGACGGTGCGGCGGACGCCTTCTTCCCAACTGATCGTCTGCTCGAACCCGAGATCACGGCGAGCCTTCGCCGTGTCGAACACCGTGCTGAACCGGAGATGATCCTCGAGACCGCCGGTCCGGTCGGGGACCGCCGCAGTGAGCGCGTCGGTCGGGATATGGACGAGATCGGGGGCGGGCGCGTCGAGCGCGTCGGCCGCGCGGCGGTGGTACTGATTCCACGTCATCGGCCGTTCGCACGTCACGTGGTAGGCCTCGCCGATCGCCGCCCGGTTGTCGAGCGCCCCGACGAACGCGCCCGCGACGTCGTCGCGGTGACACGGCCCCCAGATCGACGTGCCGTCGCCGTGGACCACGATCGGTTTTCCCTCGCGGAGCCGGTCGATGTAGGCGGTCCCGTCGCCGAGCGTGTGGATCAGCGTTCCGCCCTCGCCGTAGGTGTGCCACGGTCGGAGCACCGTCGCCGGGAACCCACGGTCGCTGTGGGCTTCGAACAGCCGATCCTCGCAGGCGGCCTTGTCGGCTCCGTACTCGCTGACCGCGGGACTGCGTGCCGCTGACTCGACGATCGGCATGTCCGCAACCGGACGGTGATAGACGTCGATCGTGCTGCAGAAGACGTACTGCTCGATCTCGCCCGCGAACGCACGGATCGTGGATTCGACGTCCGCTGGCTCGAAGGCCACCATGTCGATCACGCGATCGACGTCGAGGTCCGCCATCTGTTCCTCGAAGCGGTCGTAGTCGGTTCGGTCGCCGGTGACGTGTGCGACGCCCGGCGGGAGGTCGGCGTCGGTGCGGCCACGGTTGTACACCGTCACGTCGTGTCCGGTGTCGACGAGCTGGCGGGTGATTCCCGTACTGATCAGTCCCGTGCCGCCGATGACGAGGACGTGCATGTGCCGACCTCGGTCGTGGTTCGGATAAACGTCCCGACGGTATCGAGATCGTCTCCATCGATAGCGATCGTCGGCCCACACCGTCCGCATCGATCGAGCGAAAGCACTATACTGCTGGTCCCCGCTGTCCGCAAACGAGATGGACCAACACAGGGTCGCCATTATCGGTACTGGCCCGGATCCGCGAAACCCCACGGTCGAGGGGTTCGCGATGGGGTATCGACACGCCGAGGCGTATCGGAACAACGAGGACTGCCGGCTCGTCGCCTGCGCCGACCTCGTTCCCGAGAATGCCAACGCGTTCGCCGAGACGTTCGATCTCGGCGAGGACGGGATCTACGCGGACTACGAGGACATGCTCGCCGCGGTCGAGCCCGACGTCGTCAGTGTCACCGTGCCGCCCGCGATCCACGAGCAGGTCGTCGTGGACTGTGCGCGCAGCGGGGTCGTCGACGCCGTCCACTGCGAGAAACCGATGGCGCTCTCGTGGCCGAGCGCCGAGCGGATGGTTCAGACCTGTTGGCGGCGGGACGTCCAGCTCACGTTCAATCGTCAGCGCCGGTTCGGCCGGCCGTTCACCGAGGCCGACCGGCTGCTCGACGCCGGCGAGATCGGTGCGCTCCGCCGGATCGAGATCGGGTGGGGCGACTTCTTCGACACCGGCGCACACACCGTCGATCTCGCGGGGATGTTCAACGACGACCGACCGGCCGAGTGGGTCATCGCCCAGCTCGACTATCGCGAGGAGGACGTCCGGTTCGGTGCCCACCAGGAGAACCAGATGTTCGCCCAGTGGCGCTACGACAACGGCGTCCACGGCGTGCTCTCGACCGGCGCGGGCGCGTCGCTGACCGACGCCGCGATCGTGCTTCGGGGGACCGACGGGACGCTCCGGATCGACGTCGACGACGATCCGATGCTCGAACTCGAACGGGATGGCCGGCGGGAGGCGATCGACGTCGGCGGCGAGACGATGCACGCAACGGCCGACGACGGCGATCGGTTCGGCTCGCGGTTCCACGATCGCTCGATCGGCGACGTGATCGACGCGCTCCGGACCGGCGAGGAGTCACAGCTCGCCGGTCGGATCGGCCTCAACACCGCGGAGATCCTCTTCGGTGGCTACGAGTCGGTCCGTCGGCGGGGGCGAGTCGACCTCCCGCTCGACGTCGACGACAGTCCGCTCGAAGCGATGGTGGATTCGGGCGCACTCTCGCCGTCGGGAATGGACGACGACGAGACGTAACCCGTCACAGTGCGGTCGTTTCACGTTCATCAGTCGTTCCATCGACGAGATCACCGACCGTTACGCATATGCCGCTCGCCGCCGCCGTTCGTGGCAATGACACACGCTACCGCGGACGATATTCGCGAACTCGACCCCGACGAGATCACGCCGGCGGATGTCGACATCGAACACGTCCGGGCCGCGCTCACCGACGAGGAGAACCTCGTTCGGACACACGCCGCCAAGATCGCCGGTACGCTCGCGAACCAGGATCCCGATGTAGTGGTGGCGCTGGTGCCGACGCTCCTCGATCGGCTCGCGGAGGATCACTCGGTCGTTCTGAAGGAGAGCCTCACGGCGCTCGCGCTCGTCGCCGACGAACGACCCGCCGAACTCGCCGACGGAGTGCCAGCCCTCGTCGATCTCCTCGACCACGATCTCCCGCTGGTGCGGACGTTCGCCGCACGCGTCGTCCGTCCGCTCGCGGCCGAGCACCCCGAGTGGTTCGCGACCGAACTCGACGACCTCCTCGCAACGCTCGACGGCGAGATCACGGATCTCGTCGAGGAACTCGAAGAGCCACCGATGGGCGGTCTCTCGACGTTCGAGCAATACCGTGCCATCGGCGAGGAGGGACGGAAGCGACAGCTCGCCGCGCGGGCGGTCGCGGCGAACGTCGTCGTGGCGGTCGCCGAGGCCGACAGCGACGCGGTGGTCGAACACGTTCCGGAACTCGTCGACCTCCTCGACGGCGACGACACCCTGCTGGTCGCGACGAGTGCCGACGCGATCGCGAACGTCGCCGAGGACCACCCCGACGCCGCGACTGCGGCAGTCGAGCCGCTGTGTGCGTGTCTCGACGGCCACGACGAGACCGCGAGGGCGAGCGCGGTGGCTGCGCTCGGGTTCGTCGGGGACGACGAGGCGGTCGGGCCGCTCCGCGAGGTTGCGAACGATGAGGAGGCCGACGAGGACCTCCGTGCGCTCGCCGCCGACACCGCCGACTGGCTCGATCGCGACGCCTGAGATCAGGGCTCGCGCTGGCGGCGCGCGGCGTACCAGTACAGTCCGATCGCGACCGCTCCCAGCCCGACGATCAGGACGAGATTGACGTACGCGATCGTGCGCGACTCGGTTCCGGGCTGTCCGAACGCGAACGTGATCGCACTCAGCAACGCCATCAACACCAGAAACGCCCAGAGCAATCGGAAGTACTCCCGTGATTCGTAAACCAGCGTCCAGAACTCGTCACGCCACGACATACTCGCCACGTTCGGGGCCCGGTTCAAAGAAGCTTCGCCCACGGGTCGATTCCGGAAGGCTCGGCAGTCAGTCGGTGAGTTCCGGGCTGTCCCAGTACTCGTGGTCGTCGTCCTCGCGGAAGCACGCCACCCGCTGGCCGTCGTGCTGATAATCCGGCGGCGATTCCTGACGGCACGCTTCACGTGCCTCCGGACACCGGGTGTGGAACCGACAGCCCGACGGCGGGTTCACCGGATCCGGGATGTCGATCTTCCGCATCGGCGGTTCGCCCGCCTCCCGGAGCGAGAGGTCCGGCGTCGCCCACCGCAACACGTTGGTGTATGGGTGGTGAGGGTCGTTTACCATGTCCTCGGCGGGACCGATCTCGGCGAGTTCGCCGAGATACATCACCCCGATCTTGCCGTCGCCGTGCTGGGTGAAGTAGCGCGCGTTCGAGAGATCGTGGCTGATGAACACGTAGGAGGTATCGAACTCGTCCTGGAGGTCGAGCATGAGATCCATCATCTCCACCCGCAACGAGACGTCGAGCGCGCTGATCGCCTCGTCGGCGAGGATCACGTCGGGGTTCATCAGGAGGGCGCGACACAGCGCGACCCGCTGTTTCTCGCCGCCCGAGAGCTCGTGAGGGTAGCGATCGGCGAAATCGGCGGCCGGCGTCATTCCGACGTGTTCGAGGAGCGCGTAGATGCGCTCGCGGCGCTCCCCCCGGCTCAGGTCCGCGCCCGTCAGCCGGAGCGGCTCCGAGAGGATCGAGATCAGCCGGCGGTTCGGATTGAGCGAGCTCCCGGGGTCCTGGTGGATGATCTGGAGCGACTGGCGGATCTCGTCCCACGTGATGTCGGCGTCGCTCTTGCCGTCGCGGACCTTCCAGATATCGTGACCGCGATACTTCACGCTGCCGCCGGTCGGGCGCTGGAGCCCGATCGAGGTCTTCCCGAGCGTGGTCTTCCCACAGCCCGACTCGCCGACCAGCGAGAGCACGTCGCGTTCTTCGAGGTCGAAGCTCACGCCGTCGACGGCCCGCACCGTTTGAGTCTCGCCGCCGAAGTCGAACAGACCGGGCCGGTTCTCGAAGTGGACCTCCACGTCGGACAGCGAGAGTACCGGCTCCGACCCGGTGGTGTCGTCGTTACTGCTCATCGGCGGCACCTCCCCCGGTCGCCGCGGTATCGCCGAGCGAGTCGGCGTAGTTCAGCGGAATTTCCTCGATCGCTTCCTCCCAGTGGAAACACGCCGCGCCGTGGCCCTCGGAGACCTCGTGATAGCCGGGGACCTCCTCGCGACACCGATCGGTCGCGAGCGGGCATCGTGGATGGTACGCACAGCCGCTCGGGAGGTTGATCGGGGCCGGGCTCTTGCCGTCGATCGGCCGCATCTCCTCCAGGGGTGCGTCGAGGTTCGGCGTCGAGTTCAGGAGTGCGCGGGTGTAGGGGTGGCCCGCGCCCTCGATCATCTCGCGGGTGTCGGCGATCTCGACCAGCTTGAACGCGTACATCACCGCGAGCCGGTCGGCGAGCGCCGCGACCAGCGGCAGGTCGTGGGTGATAAAGACCATCGTGAGGTCGTACTTCTCGCGCAGTCCTCCGAGAAGCTGAAGGATCGAACGCTGCATCAGGAGATCGAGCGCGGCGGTCGGCTCGTCCATCACCAGCAGGTCGGGATCGAGCACGAGACTGAGTGCGATCAGCGCGCGCTGGGTCATCCCGCCCGAGAGCTCGTGGGGGTACGAGTCGAGCACGCGGTCGGGATCGAGGTAGAGATCCGAGAGCAGCTCGCGCGCCCGCTCCATCCCCGCCCCCTCGTTCGCGTCGTGGGCATCGAGCGTCTCCTTGAAGTGACCCCGAATTTTCATCGTGGGGTTGAACGAGCTCATCGCGCCCTGAAACACCATCGAGATCTCCTCCCACCGCATCGAGCGGAGCTCCGACTGGGAGAGTTCGAGGACGTCGGTCTCGGTCCCGTCGCTCGGCCGGTAGACGATCTCGCCCGAGAGCAGTCCGGGGTTCGGCACCGCGTCGAGCATCGCCGAGGCGAGCATCGACTTCCCGGAGCCGCTCTCGCCGACGATCCCGAGGATCTCGCCCCGCTCGATCTCGAGCGAGACGCCGTCCAGAACGTACGATTCCCCGTCGTCGTAGGTCACCGACGCGTCGTTCATCCGGATGATCGGATCGGACGCACCGATGGTGTCGCGTTGCTGAGTTCGTTCCATCGACATCAGGTCATCACCTCGTTGCTCGCGGTCGTTTCGTCGTCGATTTCGCCGGCGGTGGATTCGGACTTGCCCGCGAGCCGCGTCCGGACCCGAGGGTTGAACACCCGATCGAGCCCCTGGGACAGCAGGATGAGCGCGAGCGCGATCCCCATGATCGCGAGCATCGGGACGATCAGCTGGTAGAGCGCGCCGGTCCCGACCAGCGCCCCGGCCTGCTTGTAGGCGTTGTTGAGCTGGAGCCCCCAGTTCGCGACCGACGTCGGGAGGATGCCGAGGTAGTACAGCCCGACCGAGGTGAACACGACGTAGCGGGCGGCGTTCGCGAAGTTCACCAGCACGTACGGCATCAGGTTCGGGATGATGTCCTTGAACAGGATCCGCGAGGTGCTCGCGC
Organism: Halococcus agarilyticus; assembly: GCF_000334895.1. NCBI lineage: Archaea > Methanobacteriati > Methanobacteriota > Halobacteria > Halobacteriales > Halococcaceae > Halococcus > Halococcus agarilyticus. Next base: position 12,020 of record NZ_BAFM01000004.1, read on the forward strand.
CCATCGTCCGCGAGGCCTCGACGTAGGAGTTCTCACGGAGCGTGAGCACCTGTGACCGGATCGCCCGGGCGAGCCCGGCCCAGTAGTTGATCGTGATCAGCACGCCGATGAGGGCGGGGTTGGTCGGCTCGAACACGACTGCGAGCACCATCACCAGCGGGAGACCCGGGATCGACATCACCACGTCCGAGAAGGAGGTCAGTCCCCGATCCACGACGCCACCCTTGTAGCCGGCGACGGTCCCGATCATCACGGCAACGCCGGTGGCGAACACCCCACCGGTGGCGATCATGATCAGCATCGAGGGGGTGGCGTGGATCACCATCGCGAGGACGTCCTCGCCCGCCCCGGTCGATCCGAGCGGCGCACTCCACACCTCGAACGGGCGAAGGCCCCGAGCCGCCTGATTCGACGTCGGCTGGCGATAGAACAGCGACGCGATCGCCATCAGGACGTAGATCCCGAGGATCGCCCCGCCGATCTTGGTTCGGCGATCGTTCCACGCGACGACGCCGGGCTTGTAGACGAACTCCCCGTAGAAATCACGGAGGCGCTCGCCCCACGTCACCTCGACGTCGGAACTGGTCGTCTCGAACGAGAACTCGCCGCTCACGGATTCGGACTCAGTAGGCTTCACTGGACTCACCCGATTCGATCCGCGGATCGATCTTGCCGTACGTGAGGTCGGCGATGTACACCGAGAGCACCAGCGCGATCGTGATGACGAGGAAGATCCCCATCATCAGGGGGTAATCCCGGTTTTCGAGCGCCTGGAACAGGTAGTAGCCGATCCCGGGGTAGGTGAACACCTCCTCCAGGATCGGCGAGCCGCCGAAGTAAAACCCGATGAGGGTCAGGAAGCCGGTGTACATCGGGAGGATGGCGTTGCGTGCGACGTATCGCGTCGAGATACGCCGATCGGAGAGACCACGCAGCCGGGCGACCCGGACGTAGTCCTCGCCGAGCACCGAGATGGAGTTGCCCCGCATCGCGAGCGCCTGGAGTCCCGCGCCAGTGATGACCAGCGACGCGATCGGCAGCGCCGCGTGGCGGAGCGCGTCCACGACGAACTCGATCGAGAGCCCGGCTTCGACCCCGGGACTCGTCCGATACCGAGCCGGCAGAACTTGGAACTTGTACGAAAAGAGGACGACGAGGCCGATGGCGAGCACGTAAAACGGCATCGACCCGAGGAGGATCGACGCACTGCTCGATGCCATGTCGAACGTGGAGCCTTCCCGGTAGGCCATGACTGCCCCCCAGACGACGGCGATGGCGAAGATGAGGATCACCGACGTTATCATGAGGAACATCGTCCACGGAAGCGCGTCCCCGATGATCGACGCGACCGAGTTGGGGTTCGTGATCGACTGGCCGAGATCGCCCTGGAGGAGCGACGTGACGTAATCGAAGTACTGGACGTACAGCGGCTGATCCGGTTGGACGTTCTGGTAGTTCTCGATGAGGGCGTTGATTCGTGAGGCCGAGTACCCCTGCCGGCTCAGCTCCGCGCGGAGCTGTACCAGCGGCCCGCCGGGGAGCAGCCGGATCATGCCGAAGGTGAGCGTGATGACGAGCCATACCGTCACGATGGCCCGCAGCGTGCGTTCTACGTAGTAGTTCATGGGTCAGGTGGTGTGTGTTGGGTTCGTGTCCTCGATCGACGACACCCGTTCGGGTGCCGAACTCGACGTACGGTCCGGTGTGGGTCGTTCCATGACCATGTGTAACGCGATACAGCTAATCCGCAATATGGATTGTGGTCGGTTGCCGGTACCGGCTCAGTTGCCAGCGTACTGCATCTCGCCCTGCCGGGGGAGCCACGTGTTGGCCCACCGAACCTGCGAGACTTCGGCACCCTCCTCGGGAATGTTCCACTCGCTACCGCCGGTGAGGAACGTCTGTTCGAGCTTCTCCATCACCGGGATCATCGGCAGGTCCTGGTTGGCGACCCACGCCTGCTCGACAGTGATCTCGTCGATCGTGGACTCCTCGGTGGCCTGTGAGAGCTCGCCGATCCGGTCGGCCGGATTGACCGTCATCTCGCCCGAACCGCCCCGCGCGGGGACGGTGATGTCCGCGTTCGAGCCACCCCGTTCCTGATTGGCGGCCGGGTAGTTGTAGCCGTAGCCGCGGTCGTTGAACACCAGCTGATGGCGCAGCGAGAAGTAGGGGTACGCCCCGGACGGCGCGCCGTCGAGCCAGCCGCCCGCAGTGAGCACGAAGTCGCCGTTCGGCCACGTGCTCCCGAGCAGCGTGCCGAACTGGCGTGCGTCGATGGCGCTCTCGAAGCCGAAGGAGGTGAGCTGGTCGGCGACGGTCTGGGCGGCAGTGTTCCAGTCGCTCCACCCCGCCGGCACCATGACCGGAAGGCTGACCGTGTTGCCCTCGGAGTCCTGCCACGTCCCGCCCGATTTCGAGTAGCCGGCCTCCTCGAGAACCTGCGTGGCCTTGTCTGTCTGGGAACTGTCCATCCCGTAGCTCTCGAAGTCGTCCATCGCGTCACCGAGATACTGTTCGAGGGTGTCGGGCGTAATTCCGGTCGGGATCGGCGTCGCCTGCTTCGAGGGTTTCGAGACGTTGTTGACGACCTGCTGTCGATTGATGACGTGCTGGATCGCCTGGCGCACGGCACGGTCGCCGGCGTGCTGGTGGTCGTGGTTCGGAACCAGGCCGAAGCCGAACGCCGCCGGCGTCTGGACCTGCTGGATCGCGTCGGGCATCTGATCCACGATCCGCGGCGGGGTGAACAGGGAGAACACCGAGTCGATCTGCTGGTTGATCAGCGCCTGCTGGGCCGCCTGGTTCCCATCGAGGAACCGACAGGCGTACTCGCTGAAATTGACGTTGCCCGAGTCCGGGTGATCGTCGCGCCGTTCGAGGAGTATCTGCTGCTGACTGGTGCCACCGAGCGACCACGGGCCGCTGGCGATCGGCTCGGTCCACGAGAACTCCTGGAGACTCCGGAGTCCCTCCTCTTCGTTCTGATCGATCTGATCGAGGAACTTGCCGAAGACGCTTTCGGGCTGGTTGACCCAGTTCCCGCTCAGCACCTGAAACTGCACGATTTGCTGGTTGACCTCCGAGCTGAAGTTCATCCTGACGGTGCTGTCGTCGACCGACTCGATGGATTCGGTGTAGTCCGCGAACCCGAGACCGAGACTCAATCCGAGTCGGAGCTGGGTGACGATGTCGGCCGACGTCACGTCGTCGCCGTTCGACCATGTGAGACCGTCGCGGATCGTCATCTCGAACGTGTCGCCGCCGTAGTTCCACTCCGAGATGGCGTACGGCACGAACTCGCTCCGTGCGAAGTTGTACTTGGCGAAGTGATCGAACAGCAGATCGTCCGAGATCTGGGCGAGACCCGACGTGTTGCTGGAGTTCCACTGGATGTTCGACGGCTGTTGGTTGGTGTAGGTGAGATGCTGTGCGTCGTACACCTGACCACTACCACCACCGCTCTCGTTGCCACCGTCGCCGCCGTCAGTGCTTTCGGTACCGTTGCCACCGCTGCCGCCTTCGGTCCCAGTATCGCCGCCGCTACCGCCTTCGGTCCCCGCACCACCGCCCCCGCTATCGTTGTTGCTTCCGCCGCCGCCCGAACAGCCCGCGAGTGCGGCGGCACCGGAGATGCCGGTGATCTCGATGAACCGGCGTCGGCTCACTACGTCGCTGTAACTATTGGCGTCGTCTGCCATGGTCCACTCACACTCCTGGCACGATTCGGCATAAGTGTTGTGGTAAAACATGTTCTATACCCCCGAGTGGACCCGAAGAGCGTCTTCCCGCCCGGGAATCCGTCGGCGTTCGAGAACCGGGTTCGACACGGAGGGCGGTGGCGCACACGTCGAGCACCGGAAACGGAGCCACGACCACGAACCGGGAGCGCCCCGGTCGCGTCTCAGCCGGCGCTCAGCGTAACGTACCCGTCGAAATCGAGCACGATCCGCTGGGCGACGTCGCCGAACAGTGCCTTGCCAGCGGGCGAGCGACGACGACCGAGGACGAAGACGTGATCACAGTCGCGGTCGGCTGCGGTATCGAGGACGGCGGTGTCGATGTCGTCCTCGTCGGTCGCCCTGGCGACGGTCTCGACATCGATACCCGTCGGCAGGACCTCGCGCCCCATCTCCCGGAGGTCGTTCGCGGCGGCGTCGAGGACCGCCCGACTGTCGTAGCTGACGTTCTCGACCGAGCCGATCGACGCGAGCGTCTCGGCGTCGGCCTCGTACTCCGCCTCGGTCATCACCCGCAGGAGCACGAGTTCGGCGTCGGCCCCGCTCGCGTGCTCCCCGGCCTCCCGAAGGAGATCGCGGTGTGCGTCGGTTCGTTCGGCGACCACCAGGCCACGTTCCATGTGTCACCCACTCCCGATACACCCTCATAAAGCCACCGGGGCGGCTCGAAACACCGGACCTGCGGCGGACGGACGACAGGAAGTGCGTCGCCATCGTCGACTGGATGACCTGGAACATCTCGTCGATCCTCGCGGCGAACGCCGAGTTCGATGGGCCAGGCGAAGGCCACGTCGTCGAAAGCGACACGTACCGCGTCACGGTGGACGATTCCGTGTCGTCGTTCGGGACGGTTCCGGACGGAGCATGACGTCAATAATGTTAACGCTTCTGAGTGAAAGACGTTATAAGTAAAGACTCAGCGTCTCGTACTGCGTTCGTGGTCGTGATCGTCACTTTGAACTTGGAGAACGAAATACAATATATTTTTTGCTCGAACCGATGGCAACGGTCGGAGGGGGCACATAGATCTCTTCTCTGTCTTTCTGGCCCGAACGTGCGTTGTTCTGTAGCTGCGTAGTTCGGTCTATTGGTTCGATCCGATCTAATCTATTTTGTCGATCTTCTATATGATGCTAGTCGCCGATGGCATTCGTTCGTGGTCGAAATTACGGGCCGAATGTGGTTGAAGGCGAATTTCAGGCACTCTCCGCCGAATACGGAGCCGAGATCGGAGACGAGTTTCCAGTTCTGATCGGCGGTACGGCCGACTCCACTGCAGAGGAGCGAAGCTGTCGCGGTCACCGAACGACCGGTGGTTTCCTCCCGGTCACCGCGCCAGGCCACGAAGGGAATCGCTTAACCGCGCGCACGGGGCAGGGAGCGTATGGACCACGCGGAGCGAAAGCGGCTCGTGGCGCGGAACACGGCCGAGGTCGTCACCGACGAGGAGCTCGACGGACTGCTGGCCGACGACGATCCGACCGTGTACATCGGCTACGCGCCGACCGGCGAGATGCATATCGGTCACTTCACCACGATCCGCAAGCTCGCCGACTTCCTCCGCGCCGATCTCGACGTCACGGTGCTGATCGCGGATCTCCACGCCCACCTCGACGACGAGAAGAGCCCGTTCGACCTGCTCGACGCGCGCTCCGCGTACTACCGCGAGGCGATCGAAGGGATGGTCGAGGCGGCCGGGGCCGATCCCGACGACATCGAATTCGTGCGCGGGCGCGAATTCGAACTCGATGCCGACTACTCGCTCGACCTCCTCCGGATGGCGGCCGACACCACGATCTCGCGGGTCCAGCGCGCCGGCAGCGAGGTGGTGCGTCAGGCGGAGAACCCCAACCTCGGCGGGTTGCTCTACCCGCTGATGCAGACCTTAGACGTCGACGCACTCGACGCCGACATCGCGTACGGTGGGATCGACCAGCGCGGCATCTACATGCTCAGCCGCGAACTGTTCGACGACCGCGACGAGGACCCGCCGGTCTGTGTGTTCGCTCCCCTCCTGTCGGGCCTTGCGGGTGGGAAGATGAGCGCCTCCGACGAGGGGTCGAAGGTCAACCTCACCGACGACTCCGATACCGTGGCCGAGAAGCTCCAGGGCGCGTACTGCCCGCAGAGCGAGGTCGAGGACAACGGCGTGCTCGAATACGTCGAGTACCTCGTCTTTCCGATTCTCGATCAACGCGGCGAGGTCTTCCGCATCGAGCGCCCCGAGGAGTACGGCGGCGATCTCGTCTACGAGGGCTACGACGACCTCGAAGCGGACTTCGTGAGCGGGGAACTCCACCCCCAGGACCTCAAAAACGCCGCTGCCGAATCCATCTCATCGGCGATCGATCCGATTCGCCAGCGGTTCGCCGACCGGTCCGAGCTGCTGGCCGAGGCGTACCCCGAGAAGTACGACTGATTGGCGCGGCGGTTGCGGTGCGGCAGCGGGTGGCCGCGGTGCGGCGGTTGCAATGCGGTGGCGTGGCGGTCGCAGTTCCTGGCGGATGAAGGGCGAGGCGCGCGAGCGGAGCGAGCAGCGAACGGAGTGAGCGCGCGCCGAGGGCTTCGGCGGTGCTGTGCGGCTGTGGGAAACGGTTGCATCCGCGCGAGCGCAGCGAGCGCGGTTCACCACGAACGAGCGCGAAGCGCGAGTGAGTGGCCGTTTTTGATCCACATTTTTGCGAGGACCCTGAGCGAACGAAGTGAGCGAATGGGGACGAAGTAAAAAGGTGGGTGTTAGAGCCAGTCGTCGGCCCACGCCTCGATCTCGTCGAAGACGGGACAGAGCGCCTCGCCCTTTCCGGTGAGTCGGTAGTACGTGGCGATCGGGGCGTCCTCCTCGATCCGGCGGCTCACGAGGTCCGCCGCCTGGAGGTCGTCGAGCACGCGTGAGAGGGTGCGCGAACTCGCGTCGGTCGAGCGTTTGAGTTCGTTGAACCGCTTCTCACCGTCCTGAAGGTCGTGGAGCACCACTAAGCGCCACTGCGATCCGATCTGGTCGAGCGAGTCCACGACGGCGCAGGCCTCCTCGCCGTGGCGTGGTTGCTGGGATGACATCGGTGATACCCGCTTACACACGTGTCCGCGAGCGAATATAGGTTCGGGTTCGAAGTAGGTAACGTCGTGATACTGGCTCGTTGATCGGTTCACACCGATACCCTCCGAATGCGGTTGTATCGCTGCGTCGCTCGATTCACCGATAGCATCGATGTCACCCCGTTACGTCCGTGACCGGGAAGGGATATACGTCCCCGTGGCGTACCCGGTATCGAAGTGATACCGACCACTACTCGCCCACGACGGATCGCGAATCGATCGCCGGCTCACGGGACGGTGAGCGCCTGATGGGACGACTCTCGACGCTCGGGCGCGCGCTGTTCGGCGGCGTGCTCGCGTTCACCGCGATCGACAACCTTCGGGACATCGAAGGGAACGCTGCGTACGCCGAGTCGAACGGTGTTCCCAAAGCCGACCGACTCGTGCCCCTTTCGAGCGGCATGCTCCTCGCCGGGAGCCTCGGAGTCATTCTCGGCCGTCTCCCACGGCTGTCCGCCGGTGCGATCGCGGCCTTCCTCGTCGGCGTGACGCCCACGATGCACGACTTCTGGAACCGCGAGGAGGCCGAGCGCGAACAGCAGGTGATCCACTTCCTGAAGAACACCGCGCTCCTCGGCGGCGCACTGTTCTTCCTCGCACGCGGTCCCGCCGACGAATAGCTCGCAAAGCCACTCCGAATTTTCCGATACATGCCAGACACACCACCCACCACCGGCCTGCACCACGTGACGAACATCTGCACCGATATGGAACGAACCCAGGCGTTCTACGAGGAGGTGCTCGGGTTCCACACCGTCAAAATGACCGAGAACTACGACGACCCCGGCACGCCACACTACTACTTCTCGGCGACGCCCGAGGGTGAACCCGGGATGACGGTGACGTACTTCGAGTATCCGAACTCGCAGGGCCAGCCCGGCCCGGGGGCATCCCACCACTTCGCCATCGGCGTCGAGGACGAGGACACGCTCCGGGAGTGGCGCGAGCACCTCATGGACCACGACGTTCGCGTGTCACGGGTTCGCGATCGCACGTACTTCAAGAGTATCTACTTCAACGATCCCGACGGCCTGGTGTTCGAGATCGCCACGGCCGGTCCGGGGTTCACCGTCGACGAGGCGGAGCCGGGCAGCGAGGAGATCGATCCGCCGAACGAACGGGGCGGCCCGACAGCGTGACCCGCATCGATCCCGACGCACTCGACGGCTCGCTGTACCGCACGCTCGCGGGCGCGGTGATCCCGCGGCCGATCGCGTGGGTGAGTTCGCTCTCCGCCGAGGGTGTCGAAAACCTCGCGCCGTACTCGTTTTTCAACGTCGTCAGTACGTCGCCGCCGGTCGTGATGTTCGCGCCGACCGACCGATCGGACCGTCCGGAAGGACTCTCGGATTCGGCGCGCAACGCGCTCGATACCGAGGAGTTCGTCGTCAACGTCGTCACCGAACCGCTCGCCGAGGCGATGAACGAGACGAGCGCGACGCTCCCACCGGAAGAAAGCGAGTTCGAGCACGCGGGTCTCGAACGCGCAGCCTCCGAAGCGGTCGCGCCGCCGCGGGTCGCTGCGGCTGAAGTCGCCTTCGAGTGCGAGCTCTACGAGTCGATCGACGTCGGCTCGAATACGATGGTTCTGGGTGAGGTCGTCTCGGTGTATCTCGACGACGATGTGACGACCGACGGGAAGCTCGATGTGGAGAAACTCGACGCGATCGGCCGGCTCTCGGGAAGTTATTACTGTCGGACCGACGGTCGGTTCCGGATGGAGCGCCCGGAGTAGGTGGTGCGTTGCAGTTGCGGTTGCTGTGTGGTTGCGGTGGCGGTGCGGTAGCGGGCCTGGTGGATCGAGGGCGAGCGAACGAAGTGAGCGAGGGCTCGGACGGTGCTGTGCGTCGCGGTGCGGTCGCTGAAAGCGTCGCATCCGCACTCGCTTCGCTCGTGCGGTTCGCCGCGAACGCCGTCGGCGTTCGCGGGTGTTTTTAGTCCAGGTTTTTGGACGGGGTTCGAGGCGAGCGAAGCGAGCCGAGGACCCCGTGTAAAAAAGTGGGTTTTAGAGCTTCTGTTCCGTATCGTCGGCGAGCTCGCGCATCCGCTTGCCGATCCGGCCGGCGTCGGAGAACTCGTCGTCGCTCATCGCCTCCGCGAGTGCGTTGCCGAGGACGAACACGGCGTGTTTGTGTTCACTCTTCGATTTGTGGACGTCGTCGGGGCTGATGTCGAGTTCGGCGTACTCGTCGAACAGTCCGGGATCGACCTCTTCGCGGTCCTGAACGTACTCGGTGATCAGCACCATCTGCTCGTGGAGTTCGAGCAGTTCGTCTTTGTGCATTACCCTCTTGTACGACTGGGCTCGGTTTAATCGTTGTCCCAAGCGTGGTCACGTACCCCACTCGCGGGAGTTCAGAAAACGTACTCGTCCTCGTGACCCATCATGCCGTCGTCTTCGAGGCCGCCCGGTTCCTCGTCCTCGTCGGAGGGCCCACTCGCCTGGTACGCGCGCATGCCGGCCGAAAGCAGCTCTTCGATCGCTTCCTCGCGGTTGAGGAACTCGCCCTCTTCGACCATCCGAGCGATCCGCATTTCGAGCTGTTCCGGAATCGTGATCTCTACCTTGGGCATCGGAGTGACCGTGCTTCGACAGAAGGGTATTTAACTCTGACGGGAAGATCGGTTCGTTCGCGGAAAAAACCATCTCGATAAGCGGAAACAATTGTTTCGATCGACCGGCGACAGGTCGCCGACCTGACTCTCTCGGGACGTTGCCGTGGTGGCGTCGGCGGCGAGCGCTCGATCGGGACGGACGGCGGACGAAACCGTGCGAGGGCGGCGGAAGGACACGCTCAAGGCCCTCCCACCCGAACGTCGGACAATGGAACAGGCAGGGGACGACGGCCGACCGACGAACGCTGCCGGCGGACGACTGGTGAGTCGAACGCGCGAGGTTTCCGACCTGTCCTTTCCGGCGTTTCTCGCGAGCCAGCCGGTCCCCAACGTGTCGTGGGCGACGCCCGACGGGTTCGAACTGGTCGGGAGCGAGGCGGCGGCCACGCTCACGGCGGGCGGGACCGATCGGTTCGACACGCTCCGTGAGGCCGCGGCGGCGCTGTTCGCCGACGTCGACGCCGACGGGCCGCCCGCGGCGCGCCCGCGGGCTATCGGCGGGTTCGCGTTCGACGCCGCACACGACCCCGCGCCGCCCTGGACCGGGTTCCCTGGGGCGCTGTTCGTCGTTCCACGCGTTCAGCTCACCCGGGCCGACGACCGGACCTGGCTCACGGTCGCGGCGGCCGGACCGGACGCCGACCCGACGACGGTCGCGACCGACCTCGACGCCGCCCACGACACGGTCGTCGATCTGCCGATGATGCGCCCGAGCGGCGGGCCCCCTGGTGTGGCCGCCACCCGGCGGACGACCTCGAAGGCCGAGTGGACCGCGGGCGTCGCGGAGTGCGTCGAACGGATCCGGCGGGGTGATCTCCGGAAGGTGGTGCTCGCGACCGCGCTCGACGTCGATCTCGCATCGCCGGTCGACGTGCCTGGCACGCTCGAACGCCTCCGGCGGACCTACCCCGAGTGCTATCGATTCCTCGTCCAGCCCACCGACGAGGCCGGCTTCTTCGGTCCGCCACCCGAACGGCTCGTGAAGATGGACGGTCGGGAGATCGAAACCGAGGCGCTCGCGGGGTCGGTCGCGCGCGGCGACACTCCCGAAGAGGACGCCGAACTCGCCCGGTCGCTCGAAACCAGCGAGAAGATCCGCCACGAGCAGGGGGTCGTGGTCGACGCCATCCGCGAACGACTCGCGCCGCTCGGAGGGGTGCGAGTCGGCGAGCGCGGCGTCCGGAAGTTCGCGAACATCCAGCACCTCCGCACGCCGATCACCGCGACGCTCGACGGCGACGCACACGTCCTTGACGTGGTCGAGGCGCTTCATCCGACGCCCGCGGTCGGCGGGCTGCCGCCCGAGCGCGCGCGCGAGATCATCCACGAGACCGAGTCGTTCGACCGCGGGTGGTACGCCGCGCCGATGGGGTGGTTCGACGCCAGGGGCGACGGCGAGTTCGCGGTCGGGATCCGGTCGGCGGTCGCCGGCGGTCGTCGTGCCAGGCTCTACGCCGGCAACGGCATCGTCGCCGACTCCGACCCCGACGAGGAGTGGGCCGAACTCGGACCGAAGTTCCGGCCCGTGCTCGACGAGCTCGAACACGAATGACCGGAAGCGAGCGCGACGGGCGAAACGGACGCGACCGGCGCGAGGGAAGTGGACGTGGCGGCGAGTCGGACGACGGTTCGAACTGGCCGAACCGCAACACGCTCTGGGCCGAGGTGTTCGTCGGCGAACTCGCAAAAGGGGGGGTCTCGGCGGTCTGTATCGCGCCGGGCAGCCGCTCGACGCCGCTCACCGTGGCGTTCGCCGACCACCCCGACATCGAGGTTTTCTCCCACCTCGACGAGCGCTCGGCGGCCTTCTTCGCGCTCGGACGGGCGAAGCGCACCGGCGAGGTCACGCCAGTGCTCTCGACCTCGGGAACTGCGACGGCGAACTTCCACCCCGCGGTGATCGAGGCGAACCAGGCGCGCGTTCCGCTGCTCGTCCTGACCGCCGATCGGCCGCCCGAACTCCGCGACAGCGGCGCGAACCAGACCGTGGACCAGGAGAAACTGTACGGCTCGGCGGTCCGGTTCTACCGTGATCTCCCCGAACCCGCGGCCGACGGCCGAAAGCTCCGCTCGCTCCGGGTCGATGCGGGCCGTGCGCTCGCGGCCAGCACTGGGACGCCGCCCGGTCCCGTGCATCTCAACTTCCCGTTCCGGAAGCCGCTCGAACCCATTGCCGTGTCGGGCGACGTGCCGGACGGGTTCGAGGACGACGAACCGCTCGCCGCGACGGGCCGCGACGGGCCGTTCGTCCGGACCGAATCCGGACGACCCGAACTCGACGATCAGAGTGTAGAACGGGTTCACGAGGCACTCGGGGTCGAGCGTGGCCTCGTCGTCGCCGGTCCGAGCACGACGCTCGATCCGGCGGCGGTCGCTGCCCTCGCCAGCGCGACCGGCTTTCCGGTGCTCGCCGATCCGCTCTCTGGGCTCCGGTACGGTTCGCATCTCGCCGATCTCGATGTCCCCGTGTGTGGCGGCTACGACTCCTATCTCGACGCGCGCGCGGTCGACAACTGGCCCGCTCCCGAGGTCGCCCTCCGGGTCGGCGCGTCGCCCACCTCGAAGGTCCTCAGAAACTACCTCCGCGATGCCGTTCGAGAGTCGGGGACGCGCCAGTTCGTCGTCGACCCCGCTGGCGAGTGGCGTGAGGCCACCTTCACCGCGAGCGACCTCGTGATCGCCGACCCGAACCGACTCGCGCTCGAACTCGCGGAGCGCGCGGGGCGGACCGACTCGTCCGCGAGCGACACCTGGCGCGAACGGTTTCGGACGGCCGAGGCGAACTATTGGAACGCAGTCGAGACGGCACACGACGACCAGTTCTTCGAGGGCACGGTTCCGGGAGACGTGATCGCGAACGCACCCGACCCCGCGACGGTGTTCGTCTCGAACTCGATGACCGTCCGCGACGCGGATCGGTTCGGGCGGCCCCGTGACGCCGCCCTCACCGTGCTCGGCAACCGCGGTGCGAGCGGTATCGACGGGATCGTCTCCACGGGACTCGGTGCGGGGAGCGCGACCGACGACCCGCTCGTGTGCGTCCTCGGCGACCTCGCCTACTACCACGACATGAACGGCCTGCTCGCGCTTTCGCGGTGTGATGCCGACGCCACGGTCGTGCTGATCAACAACGATGGCGGCGGGATCTTCCGCATGCTGCCGATCGCCGAGTTCGATCCGCCGTTCACCGAGCAGTTCGAGACACCACACGGCCTCGATTTCGCGCCGACCGCCGAGCTGTACGGCTTCGAGTTCGTTCGAGCCGACGACCGTGCGGCGTTCCGGGACGCCTATCAGGCATCGCTCGGCTCGACGGGAACCCAGGTCATCGAGGTCGCGTTCGATGCCGGGACGAGCCATGCGTTCCGCGAGACCGTCCACGGGCGGGCGTGCGACGCGATCGACGAGTGAGGTTCGGTTGGGACTGTCGGCGACCCGTATCCGTGAGGCCCGTGGATCGATAGACCTTCGTTCGCACGGCGCTATCGAGCGCCATGAGCGTTCTCAGCAGGCTCCTCGGGGTGAACTGGCGGTGCGGGTCGTGCGGAAAGGAGTACTACCGGAACCCGTCGTCGTGCGGGAACTGTAACGGAACGGTCTTCGAACGGCCCTGATCCGGACTTCGCGAATCGGGGGTCGAGGTGTCGTTCAACCCGCGGCGGCGACCTGGTCCGACGTCGCGCTGGAGCCGAGTCGCCGTTCGAGGAGCGCGAGCGCGCCGTCGAGAGCGACTGCGAGCAGCGCGCCGGGGATCGCCCCGGCGAGCAATCGTGGGGTGTTGAACAGTTTGATCCCGCTGACGACCCAGACGCCGAGCCCGCCGCCACCGATGAAGTACGCGAGATAGGCGGTTCCGACGTTGAGCACCACGCTCGTCCGGATGCCCGCGAAGATCACGGGGAGCGCGAGCGGCAGTCGGACGTTTCGGAGGATCTTCCAGTCGCTCATCCCCATCCCGCGGGCGGCGTTCACGGTGCTCTCGTCGACGCTTTCGATCCCCGCGATGGTGTTGGTCAGGATCGGCAGGAGTGCGTAGACGAACAGCCCGACGACGGAGGGAAGAAAGCCGAGCCCGAGGATCGGGAAGACCAGCGCGATGACCGCGAGCGTCGGCACGGTCTGGGCGACGTTGCCGGCTCCGCCCACGACCGTCCGTATCCGGTCGTTCCGGGTCGCGAGCACGCCCAGCGGGACGGCGACCGCGATCGCGAGTAGCTCGGAGACGAACACCAACACGAGGTGCTCGCGGAGGAGTTCGACGAACGCATCCGCGTTCGCCAGCAGGTACGACCACGTCTCGACGAGCAGCCCGACGACGCTCATTCCGCGGCTGCCCCCGCACCTGCCCCTGTTTCGGCGGCGGTGTCTGGCGCATGCTGGGCTCTAATCGCGGCCTCGGTGACGACGCCCACCACGTCGGCGTTCTCGACCACCGGCAGCGCGTCGACGCCCGCTTGAATGCACCGCGAGAGCGCGACCTGCGTGCTGTCGGTCGGCGAGACCGGGATGATCTCGCCGCCGTCGGCCATCACGGCGTCGTCCGACCGGAACGCCTCGACCACGTCGGCGTGTTCGTCGGGCACGTCCTCGTGCATGACCTCACTCACGCGCAGCACCTGGAGCTGTTTCAGGGTCCGGTCCGGGCCGATGAAGTCCTCGACGAACTTCGTTGCGGGCTCGTCGAGCAGCCGGGACGGAGTGTCGTACTGGACGAGTTTCCCGCCGTTCATCACCGCGATCCGATCGCCCATCTTGAGCGCCTCGTCGATGTCGTGGGTCACGAAGACGATGGTGGTGTCGAGCTCGGTCTGGATGTCGAGGAACTCGTCCTGGAGCTCCTCGCGGGTGATGGGATCGAGCGCGCCGAACGGCTCGTCCATCAGGATGACCGCTGGATCGGCCGCGAGCGCCCGCGCGACGCCGACGCGCTGGCGCTGGCCGCCCGAGAGCTCGGTGGGGTAGCTGTCGCGGTACTCGTCAGCCGGGAGCCCCATCAGATCGAGCAGTTCGTCCACCCGATCGTCGATCCGGTCGCGGTCCCAGTCCTTGAGTTCGGGCACCGTGGCGACGTTCTCGCCGACGGTCATGTGATCGAACAGCCCGATGTCCTGGATCACGTAGCCGATGTCCTGGCGGAGCGCGGTCGCCGGGAGGTCGCGGACGTCGGTGCCGTCGTAGTACACCGTGCCCTCGGTCGGCTCTTCGAGCCGGTTGACCAGCTGCATCGTGGTGGTCTTCCCGCAGCCCGAGGGCCCGACGAGCACCGTCGTCGTGCCGGCCTCGACCTCGAAATCGATGCCATCGACGGCGTGTGTGCCGTCGTCGTACCGCTTGTGAACGTTGTCGAATCGGATCATGTGAGTTGTGCGCGGACCGTCTGGATGGTTCGGGTGACGTACGTCGGATCGAGCTGCTCGCCGTTGCGCAGCCGGAGTCCGCGCTCGACGAGCGCGAACAGGTAATCGAACGCGAGCGCGAGCACCGAGATCAGCACTGTCGTGACGACGATCATCGCGGTGTCGCCCTGGCTGATGCCGTAGAAGACGAAGTGGCCGAGACCGGGCCCGCCGATGAACGCGCCGATCGCGGCGAGCCCCACGAGGATGACCACGGCGTTCCTGATGCCGGCCATCACCACCGGGAGCGCCACCGGCAGGCGGACCCGCCGGAGGCGCTCGATCCGGTTCATGCCGAGTCCGGTGCCGGCCTCGACCGCGGCGGCGTCGGCCTGCGTGACGCCGATGTAGGTGTTGCGGATGATCGGGAGCTGGGCGTACCCTATCAGCGCGGCGATCACCGGCGGCGCGCCGATCCCGAGCGAGGGGATGAGCACGCCGAAGAGCGCGATCGCGGGGAGCGTGAGCAACACGCCCGCGATCCAGAGCACGACCGTCGCCGCCCGGTCGTTGTAACTGATCCCGATACCGAGTCCGATGCTGATCGGGAGCGCGATGGCGAGCGCCTGGAGTACGAGCACGACGTGCTCGACCGACATCCGCAGCAGGCGATCGCTGTTGTCGAGCGCGAACCCGACGAGCTCGTCGACGAACGGCACGAGCGCGGGACTCATACTCCCACAACCCCGTTCGTCGTCGTTCCTCGCCGCGTCATACCAACCCCTCCGCTTCGAGATACTCGCGGGCCACGCTCTGTGGGTCCCGTCCGTCGAGCGAGACCGCCTTGTTGAGCCGGAGGATCTTCTCGGTGTTCAGCGACGGCCCGATGGCGTTCAGCGGCTCGGCCATCGCGGGGAGCTCCTCGATCACGTCGCTCACCAGCGGGGCAGGGTTGTAGATCGGGAAGAACCCCTTGTCGTCCTCGATCGTCGCGAGGTCGTACTGGACGATCTGTGGGTTGGTGCTGAACCCCATCCCGACCTTCGCGCCGGTCGTGGCGACGATCTGGTAGGCGAGCGAGGGGCTCACGGTACGAACGTTCAGCTCGTCGGCGACGCCTTCGAACCCGTAGTGTTTCGTCATGCCCGGCCAGCCGTCCGAGCGCTGCTGGAACTCCGGACCCATGATCGCGGTGAAATCCGTGTTCCCCTCCTTGACGTGCGCCGCGAAGTCGCTCATGGTTTGTACGCCGGTCTGTTCGACCCACGCCCGGTCGGCGACGAGGACGTACGTGTTGTTGAACGGCGCACGGTTCAGGTACGATAGTCCGTAATGACGCTCGAACTTGCGTTTCACCGCCTCGTAGAGCTTCTCGGCGTCGGGGATGACCCGTTCCTTCTTCGGCGGGATCGTCGCCCAGCCACCACCAGTATAGAACCAGAACAGGTCGACCTCGCCGCTGTCGACGGCCCGGAAGTTCATCGCGCTCCCGCCGAGCCCGGTCTCGTCGTGGACGGTGAGATCGGTGTTCGCCCGGAGCGATTCGAGCGCCATGTACCCGAGCAGGATGTCCTCGGGAAAGCGCATCGAACTCACCTTCACCGCGTTCGATCCGGTGGCCCCGAGCACGCTCGTACAGCCGGCCGTCGCACCGAAGCCGGCGGTTGCAGCCGCCCCACCACCGAGTTTCAGGAAGTCGCGTCGTGTACTGTTCACTATCAGTTGTTACTCCGTGTATCGACTCCGGCGTTCGGTCGCCGGTCGAACGAGCGGTTCCCCCGGTCGCTCCGCGTGACGTTCGATCACGAGACTACCAGTTGATAACACGGATATTCACGGATACCGTCTATGCCGTCTTTTGCAAGTGGCCGTGATACACCGCATCACTGCCACGGCAGTGCCGTCGGTGAGGAACGGCCAACATTCACCAGTCGAGTTCACGTAACGTTACCGGACGACCGTCGAACTACCAAACTTTTTCGGCCAGCCGGACGCACGAGGCGTATGGTTTCGGCCCTGTTCGACGCCGAGAAGTGGGAATCGGCCGACGAGTTCGACTTCGAGGACATCACCTACCACCGCGCTACGGACTCGGGCACCGTCCGGATCGCGTTCGATCGGCCCGCAGTTCGCAACGCCTTTCGACCGGGAACCGTGGACGAACTCTACGACGCGCTCGATCACGCGAAGCGCCAGACCGACGTGGGCTGTGTCCTCCTCACGGGGAACGGTCCCTCGCCGAAGGACGACGGCTGGGCGTTCTGTTCGGGCGGCGATCAGTCCGTCCGCGGTGGATCGGGCTACGAGTACAACGATGGCGACGATGACGCAGACGAGGGCGAGTCGAATGAGGACGAGCAGCCGAGAACGGGCCGGCTCCACATCCTCGAAGTCCAGCGACTGATCCGCCACATCCCGAAACCCGTGATCTGTGTGGTGCCTGGCTGGGCGGTCGGTGGCGGGCACTCTCTCCACGTGGTCTGTGACCTCACCATTGCCTCCACCGAGCACGCACAGTTCCTCCAGACCGATCCCGACGTGGCGAGTTTCGACGGCGGGTTCGGCTCGGCGTATCTCGCCAAGCAGATCGGTCAGAAGAAGGCGCGCGAGGTGTTCTTCCTCGGAAAGACCTACGACGCCACGGAGGCCGCCGAGATGGGGATGGTCAACGAGGCCGTTCCGCACGACGACCTCGAATCCATCGCCCTGGAGTGGGCCGAGACGATCAACGGGAAGTCCCCGACCGCGATCCGGATGCTGAAATACGGGTTCAACGCCGCCGACGACGGCATGGTCGGCCAGCAGGTCTTCGCGGGGGAGGCCACGCGCCTGGCGTACATGACCGACGAAGCCCAGGAGGGCCGGGACGCGTTCGTGGAGGGCCGGGAGCCGGACTTCTCCGACGTGCCGTGGCATTATTAGGCATCCACTTTTTTTACGGTGAGGGGTATCCTCGCGCGACTGCGGCGCGCTGCGGGTACCCCTCCCCGCAAAAACCTGGACTAAAAACTCCCGCTCACTCACTTCGTTCGCTCGCGGTGGGATCGCTGGCGCTCTCCGCACCGCGTCCGCAGCCGCACCGCCGAAGCCCTCGGCCCGCGGAGCGGGCCTCGCCCTTCATCCACCAGGCGAGCAGCGCTCCCCTGAGCCCTGTTTCACTCCAGTCGTCGGGGTGCCGAGAAACGGCTCCCGTGTCGGATTTCTGAAACAGCTGCTGTGGGGGGTGCCGAATCCATACACGTCGAGCGATCTCGTTCGTATTCACGAACACGGTCGTGCATGCTGGCTGTGGGGAACTGCTGTACGGCACTCTCGTACACAATGATTCGATGACCCTGCCGACGGACTATCGAAACGGCGTTCGTTCGTCCGTAGGGAGGACGTCCGGAAGGTCACCGAGCGTCGAGATCCGAACGTCGGGCTCTCGATACGGCGTCTCCTCGTCGTTTTTCGACCCACACCGACGCCATCCCGAGCGTCTCGCCCATCATGAGGTCCTCGTTGTACTCGTCGCTGACGAAGGCGACTAGCTCGTCGCCCTCGGGAAGGCACTCGAAGTACCCCTTCGGATGGGGTTTCGGCCGTTGCAGGTCCGAGGAGACGACGAGATCGTCGAAGCAGTCGAGAACGCCGTGCTCCGAGAGAACCGTCTCGATCCACGGGCGCGCCATGTTGCCGAAGAGGACGAGCGTGTGGTCGGCTGCGAGCTCCCGGAGGACGTCGACGTGTTCTTCGGGAAACTCGGGATCGAGCCACGTCTTCTCGACGTACTCGCGACACGCCTCGTGGGATGCCTCCGTGAGCGTCGAGAGCAGATCCACGTATTCCGCCGTGCTCTGGACGAAGCCATCACGGAACGCGAAGTAGGCGAGCCAGCCGGGATAGGGGTCGGCTTCGGGATCGACGCCCAGAACGTGGGCGTGTTCGCGTTCGTCGCCGTGCTCGACGATGACGCCGCCGTAATCGATGACGAGATGCATTGGACCTTGTTGGACTTTCTATGCTGGTTTCAATCTGTCGAACCGACAGCCACAGCCCTTCGTGTCACGAGTCCAGCCGACAGTATCGGTACTGTCGAGACTCGGCTAGAGAACTGCTGTCGAACTGACTATCACTTTTGACGTTTCTCGAACTCGCCACAGGAAACACAGTACGAGAGATCGAGGTGGGAGAACCCCAGGGCACGGGTTGAATCGATGGCACTCTCGAAGGGCTTTAATGGGCGTAGCTAAACGGCGAGACATGCCAGGTCCAGTCTTTCTGGAGGGCGATGCGGTGACGCTTCGACCCATCGAGGAGGCGGACATCGAGTTCGTCCAGCGCTGCATGAACGACCCTCGGGTGTGGCGTCCCGCGCTCGACAGCAACCCGATGAACCGCGAGCTCGGGTCGGAGTTCTTCGAGGAGGTCCTCTCGACCGAGGAGAACGTTCACTGTCTCGTCTGCAACGGCGAGGAACCGTTGGGGATCGTCTCGTTGACCGGATCCCAGTACGGCCCGGACGAGACGGCTCGGGCACGCGGCGCGGAACTCGCCTACTACCTCGCGCCGGAGCACCACGACGAGGGGTACGGTTCCGACGCCGCCGCACGGATGATCCGGTACGCCTTCGAGGACCGGAACCTCCGGCGGGTGAGCGCGCGGTGCGGGAGCTTCAACGACGCCTCGATCGGCCTGCTGGAGTCGCTCGGCTTCGAACACGAGGGGACCCTGCGGGAGGCGGCGTGGTTCCGTGGCGAGTACCACGACATGCTCTGGTACGGGCTCCTGCGGGCGGACTGGCGAGCAGAGCGGTAGATCGGGCCCGTGTCGGCCGTCGAGCAAATCGTCCGGATTCAGGCGAGCTCGCGGTGGATCCGCCGTCCCTCGTCGTTCAAGATTGGGCCGACGACCTCGCTGACGCCGTCGAGGATCGCCGCCGATCGAACTGGGGGCTCGCTGCCGCCGAGTTCGTCGAGTTCGTCGCCGCCGACGCTGTAGACCACCCGGCCGAATCCTGCCGTGGTCATCCCGCCGGCACACATCGGACACGGTTCCGTGCTGGTGTACATGACCGTCGCGGCGCGCTCGTCGGGATCGAACGCCCGGCAGGCGCGATACGCGAGATGGAGTTCGGGGTGGCGACGAACGTCGTCCTCGGTGTGCACGCGGTTCGAATCGGCCATCACGACCTCGTCGTCGCGAACGAGCACCGAACCATAGGGTCGATCACCGCGCTCTGCGGCCTCGCGAGCGAGTTCGAACGCCCGTCGCATGTGCGACTCGTGGTCGGAATCGTCGAAGTTCGAAGTGGACACGTTCGTACTGCTCCGAACGGGCGGATAAGTCGTTCGGGCAGGGAATCGCTGATCGGAACGCTCCCACCATCGACGGTCGGTGGCTCGACACGCCGAGTCGGCCTCCTGGAGACGATCGACGGAGGTGTCACCGCCTGGCCGCCGCCGAACCCTTCACGGCGAACGGCCGATCAGCCTCCTGGTTCGGGGGCGAGGAAGGCAAGGGCGACGCCGAACAGCGCGACGCCACCCGCGAGCAGGAAGGCGGGGCGGTAGCCCGCGCCGTCGATGATCCGACCGGCGACGATCGGGGCGACGAACGCGCCGAACAGCCCGACGCTCGTCAGCAGCGAGACCGCCGTGGCCCGCACGTCCGGAGCGACGATCTCGGGGACGTACGAGAACAGCAGGCCGATGGCGAGCTGGACCGCAAAGCCGCTGACGACCAGCACCACGACGAGCATCGTGACGCGCGACACCACGGCGAACGCGACGACGGCGGGCGTCGCGATGGCGAAGGCGGCCACGGCCACTGGGCGGCGACGACGCCCGAACACCCGATCGGAGAGTGCCCCACTGCTCGACCGCGAGACGACCCCGATCGCCGGGAAGAGCGCGGTCAGCACTCCACCAACCGCCAGCGGAACGCCGAACTGCTCGACCATGAAGCTCGGGAGCCACGTGTTGAGAAAGAGGTACAGCGAGTAGGCGAGAAAACAGCAGGCACAGAGCGTCCAGACGGCGGTGTCGGTGAAGAGGTGAACGAACCCGTCGCGATCGGGGCTGTCCGTCTCGACGTCGATCGAGCGCCCGCGGGTCGCGAGCAGGAAGATCCCGAGGCCGACGACGGCGATCGCCGCGAACGCGGGCAGGGTCGCGGGCCAGCCGAACGGCCGCGCGAGCAGCGGGCTCCCGAACTGACCGAGCGCGAATCCGACCGGTGCGCTGGCGGTGAAGATCCCGACCGCGGTCGCGCGGACGTCGGGCCCGACTGCACGACCGATGGTGTTCGCGCCGGCGTTCCAGAAGAGCACGTACGCGATCCCGCCGAGCACGCGCGAGACGAGCAGCCACCAGTACGCACCGGCCGCCGCCGCGAACCACCCCCAGACGCCCGCCACGAGCAGCGCGATCCCGCCGACCGTCATCGCCCGGCGCACCGAGACCCGATCGAGCGCGATCCCCACCGGGACGCTGGCGACGACGGCAGTCGCGTACATCACGCTCATGAGCCAGCCCGCCGCACTCGCGTCGATTCCCATCGATGCGCGAACCAGTGGGAGGACGCTTGCGGGCGCGATCTCGTACGCTGCCGCGGCGGTCGAGAGCAGGAAGAAACCGACGACGAGTCCGACCGTCTCGTATCGCGACCGACGACTGGAGGCCTCGACGTAGCTCACGTCGGTGGTTCCCAGGGTGACTACAAACCTCTTCGTCTTCGTGTCGTTCCGATCACCCTTTCCTGTGTCGACTGTTCCGCACGTTCCGCGCCGACCGTTCCGTCCGCCCCGTTTCGACCGTCCCACCCACCCCGTGAAACCGCAGTCACTATGCGACGGGAGACCGATTTTCCGACAATGAGTACGCAGGAGGTCTCACGGCGGCAAGCGTGGGTGATGGCCGCCCGTCCACAGACGCTGCCGGCGGCCGCCGCGCCGGTGGTCGTCGGCACCGGACTCGCGCTCGGAACGGGTGCGTTCGCCCCGCTCCCCGCACTCGCTGCGCTGATCGGCGCACTCTTGATCCAGATCGGGACGAACTTCGCCAACGACTACTACGACGCCAAATCCGGGGTCGACTCCGACGATCGCGAGGGATTTACCAGAGTCACTCAGTCCGGGCTGATCGCCCCCGCGGAGGTCAGGTGGGCGATGATCGCGACCTTCGCGCTCTCGATCCTCGTCGGCACCTATCTCGTCTACGTTGGTGGCCTCCCGATCGTCGTGATCGGTCTCGCGAGCGTCGCCGCAGGTGTCCTCTACGCCGGCGGCCCCTACCCGCTCGGCTCCTACGGACTGGGAGACCTGTTCGTGTTCGTCTTCTTCGGTCTCGTTGCGGTTACCGGAACCTACTACGTCCAGGCGGCCGCTGCCGCTTCGCCCTTTCCGCTCACACCGCCACCCGAAACGCTGCCGCTCGCAGCCGTGGTGGCGAGCCTCCCGGCCGCGGCGCTCTCGACGAACATCCTCGTCGTCAACAACGTCCGCGATCTCGAAACCGACCGAGCCGCCGGCAAGCGCTCGCTCGCCGTGCTGATCGGCTACCGATGGAGCCGGATCGAGTTCCTTCTGCTGACGGGGATGGCGTACACCGTTCCGATCGTCTTCTGGCTCACCACGTACGGTCCGCTCGTACTCGCCCCGCTACTCACGCTGCCGTACGCCGTACGGATCGCTCGAACAGTACTGACCAGCACTGAGGGAACGGCGCTCAACCCCGCGCTCGAACGTGTGGGGAAGCTGCTCGCGGCCCACTCCGCGCTGTTCGCGCTCGGTCTCGCCCTCCCGGGAGCGCTCGCATGAGGATCGAGCGGTTCTCGCTCGCGCTCGCCACGCCGCTCGCGACCGCCCGCGGCACCATCGACGCCCGCGAGGGGTTTCTCGTCTTCGTCGACGTGGACGGCGTCCGGGGCGTGGGTGAGGCGACACCGTTGCCCGGCTGGACCGAATCACTCGACGTCTCCCGCGCTGCGCTCGATCGCGCCCGACGAGCTGCCGCAACCGACGGCTGGGACGCGGTGCTCGGGACGCTCGCCGACGCCGGTGTTCCGGCGGCCCGTCACGGACTCGCACTCGCGCTTGCCGATGCGCGCTCGCGGACCGCTGGCGTTCCGCTGTACCGCCATCTCGGTGGCGAACACGCCGAGTGCGTCCCTGTGAATGCGACCGTCGGCGACGGCGGCATCGAGACAACCGTCGCGGCGGCCGCCGAAGCGGTCGAACGGGGATTTTCGACGCTCAAGATCAAGGTCGGTACGCGTGAAGTCGCCGGGGATGTCGCGCGCCTTGACGCTGTTCGGAGTGCGGTCGGCGACGCGATCGAACTCCGGGCCGACGCGAACGGTGCGTGGAGCCGCGAAGAAGCCCAAGCAGCACTCGACGGGTTCGCCGATCTCGATGTCGCGTTCGTCGAACAGCCGCTCGCCGCGGACGATCTCGCCGGTCACGCCGCACTCCGTGGCGGATCGGTCGGTGTCGCGCTCGACGAAACGCTCGCCGAACACGCCGTCGAAACGGTGCTCGACGCGGACGCGGCGGACGTGCTCGTCGTGAAGCCGATGGCCCTCGGCGGCCCCGATCGCGCCCGAGCGGCCGCGCTTCGCGCCCGCGAGGCGGATCTCGATACCGTTGTCACGACGACGATCGACGGCGCGCTCGCCCGGACCGGGGCGGTCCACGTTGCTGCGAGCCTTCCCGACCCGCCGGCGTGTGGGCTGGCGACCGCCGATCGGCTCGCCGAGGACCTCGTCGCCGAGCCCGCACCGGTCGCCGAGGGCGAGGTGTGCGTCCCGCAAGAATCCGGCTCGGTTCCGGAGTCGTCGCTCCCGGTGGGTCGATGAACGACGTTCTCGCCCACCGCGTCCGTGCGACGCCCGACGCGACCGCGCTGATCGACGCGGGCAGCGGACGGGAGTGGAGCTACGCCGACCTCGATGCGGCAGTCGACCGGACTGCGGGCCGCCTCGCAGGACTGGGGATCGAATCGGGCGACCACCTCGGCTGCCTCCTCGACACCCGCCCCGCCGCCGTCCGGCTGGTCCACGCCGCGCTGCGGCTCGGCTGCGTGCTCGTCCCGTTGAACACCCGGCTGGCCCCGAACGAGCTTGAAGACCGGATCGAACGCGCCGATCTCGCGGCCCTGATCTGTGAGGCCGACACCGAAGCGAGTGCGGTCGCGGCGAGCGGGGTTCCGGTCGCGTCCGTCGATCCCACGGAACACGCGGACGTCACGGCGCTCGCCGACATCGAGATGATCGAGTGCGAGCCGGCAACGTGGTCCCGCGACGATCCGTGTCTCATGCTCGCCACCTCCGGTACCACCGGCCGGCCGAAGCTCGTCGTGCTCACGATCGGGAACCTGATCGCGAGCGCGATCGCCTCGGCGTTCCGGCTCGGTGTCCTCCCCGACGATCAGTGGCTGAACCCGCTGTCGATCTACCACATGGGCGGGCTCGCACCGATCATGCGCTCCGCGCTCTACGGAACGACGGTCGCTCTCGTCGGCGATGGCGGAACGGGGTTCGACGCCGCGACGGCTCGCCACGCGCTCGTCGAGTACGACTGTACGGGCGTCTCGCTCGTCCCGACGATGCTCCGGCGGCTGCTCGACGATGGCGACCTGCCCGACTCGCTCCGGTTTGTCCTCCTCGGCGGTGCGCCGGCCTCCACGGACCTCATCGAGCGGTGTGCGCGCCGGAACGTCCCCGTCCATCCGACCTACGGGATGACCGAGACGGCCTCCCAGGTCGCCACCGCCCGCCCCGAAATCGCGTTCGCCCACTCGGGCACCGTCGGTCAGCCGCTCGTTGGGACCGACCTCGCCGTGATCGACGCTGTGGGAGAACGCGTCGATCGCGGCGAAACGGGCGAACTCGTCGTCTCCGGGCCGACGGTGTTCACGGGCTACTACGGCGATCCCGACGCCACCGCGGCGGCGTTTTCGGCTGATGGCTTCCACACCGGCGACGTTGGCCACCGCGACGCCGAGGGCCGGCTGTGGGTCACGGGTCGCCTCGACGAGCGGATCGTCACCGGCGGGGAGAACGTCGATCCAGCGGCGGTCGCCGACGCACTCCGCGCCCATCCGGCCGTGGACGAGGCGATGGTCGTGGGTCTCGACGATCCCGAATGGGGCGAGCGTGTCGGCACACTGCTCGTCGCCGACGGCGAGATCGACGCCGACGCGCTACGGGCTCACTGCCGTGAACGCCTCGCCGGCTTCGAACTCCCGCGGACGATCGGGTTCGCCGGTTCGCTTCCGCGAACGGCCTCCGGTACGATCGAGCGTGATGCAGTTCGGGAAATCCTCCGCGAGCGAGGCGAGTGACCGGGAACGGAAATTGAACGAACAACTGAAAACCGTCAGCGAACTCGATAAATGACGAGTCACAGATAACCGTACCACACCACACACCTCCCCAACCGACTGCGTTGCTCGTCACTTCGTTCCTGCGCTACTCATCCCTCGCACGAGTCGCGTCGGCGGCCCTCCCTCCGGTCGCGCCGCGCTCCGCTCCCGCGCGCCAACCGCCCTATCGCTACCAACGACAATCACACCTCGTTACGTCGTTCCACCAGCGGCGTTTAGGTTCTGCATCGCCAACGAGAATCCATGTGTACGCTCGTGGTCGCGTGGCAGGTCTTCGCCGACGCGCCGGTAGTCGTGGCGGCCAACCGCGACGAGGCGCTCGATCGGCCATCCGAGCCGCCGTCGGTGATCGCCGAGGAGCCGAGAATCGTCGCGCCGCGCGACGCCGACGCGGGCGGGACATGGATCGGGTACAACGAACACGGCGTGTTCGTGGCGATCACGAACCGCTGGACCGACGCCGACCTCGCGGGCGAGCGCTCGCGCGGACTGCTCGTCCGGGACGCCCTCGATTGCGAGTCCGCCGAGGAGGCCGCCCGTCTCGTCGAGCGCGCGGTCGCAGCCGACGAGTATGAGGGGTTCAACCTCCTCGTCGCGGATGCGAACGCCGCCGTCCTGTGCGAATGGGACGGCGGGCTTCGCACGGGGAACCTCGGGCCGGGCGTCCACGTCGTGATGAACGTCGGCGCGATCGGGCGCGTCACGATCCCGGCGTCGTGGCCCGAACGCGGCGAGCAGCAGGCCGAAAACGGACGAAACGTTCGGGAATCGCTCCAGCCCGAACCTGGCGAGGGCCACGCCGCGTGGCGCGACCGAGCGGCCGACGTGCTCGGCGATCACGACTATGGAGTGTGCGTCCACCACGAGGAGTTCGACTTCGGCACCAGGTCGTCGTCGCTACTCACGATCGACGCCGACGGCAGCGCGGACTACCGATACGCCGACGGACCGCCGTGTCGGACGGAGTTCGAGCCGGTCGAAAGCCAAGTTTAACCCACCCCCGTTCGTTGGACAGCCATGAGCACGGCAGCCGAAGGGGATCTCTCGGAGGACGAACGCGCCGGCCTCGAACTCGTCCGCACCACGGGGGGCATCCACCAGAGCGAGTTCTGGAAGGAGCTCGACGTGAGTTCACGCAAGGGGAGCCGAATCGCCGAATCGCTGGAGGACCGTGGTCTCGTCCAGCGTGAAGACACCGTCTACGAGGGCCACAACACCTACTACATCGCTCCCGCCGCCCGCGACCTCGATTTCTCCCTGCTGATGGCGGGCAACAACCTCTCGCCGCTGGTCGGCGAGGAGGACGTCGAACCCGAGAGCGACGCCTTCTCG
The DNA here is from genome assembly GCF_000334895.1 of Halococcus agarilyticus. Taxonomy (NCBI): domain Archaea; kingdom Methanobacteriati; phylum Methanobacteriota; class Halobacteria; order Halobacteriales; family Halococcaceae; genus Halococcus; species Halococcus agarilyticus. Next base: position 38,504 of record NZ_BAFM01000004.1, read on the forward strand.
CAGTGGATCATGCAGCTCGCGTACGAAGACTGATACTTCGGCTCCGTTGCACTGGTGGCCGTTTTCAGCGATTCAGGGTCCGAAACACCGATTCTCCCGACGGATCCTGGCCGAGGGTTTAACCGGCTTCGGACCGTACCTGTAGGTGTAGCAACTCCCTGCATAGCCGCTGTAATCACCCATTCGAGCACCCGCTCACCCGTAGTCATCTTGGAAGGAAACACAACCCGAACCCGCACGCACGAACCGAACGAACACACCGACGAGCAATCGCGCGAGCGCACCGCGGACGAAAGCGAACGAGTCTGTCCCGAGTGTGGCGGCCGACTCGTGAACGACGCCGAACACGGCGAGACGACCTGCGCCGAGTGTGGTCTCGTCGTCGACGAGAACGAGATCGATCACGGCCCCGAGTGGCGCGCGTTCGATAGCGCCGAGCGTGACAGGAAAAAGCGCACCGGCGCACCCACGACGAAGCTGATGCACGATGAGGGCCTATCGAGCCAGATCGGCTGGCAGAACAGGGACGCCAACGGCAACGCGCTGAGTGCGCGCAAGCGCCAGCGGATGCAGCGCCTGCGCACGTGGGACGAGCGCTTTCGCACCCGGAACTCGAAGGAGCGCAACCTCAAACAGGCGCTCGGCGAGATCGAGCGCATGGGGAGCGCGCTCGGCGTCCCGAAAGACGTCCGCGAGACCGCGAGCGTCATCTACCGCCGCGCGCTCGCCGAGGATCTTTTACCCGGTCGCTCGATCGAGGGCGTCTCCACCGCCGCGCTCTACGCCGCGATCCGCCAGATGGGGCTTCCCCGGAGCGTCGAGGACGTCGCTGCGGTCACGCGCGTCGACGAGATGGAGTTCAAGCGTGCCTACCGCTACATCAACCAGGAGCTCGGTCTCGAAATCGGTCCACCTGATCCCCAGCAGTACGTCTCGCGGTTCGCCTCCGATCTCGGCGTGAGCGACGAAACCGAACGCCGCGCCCGCGATCTGCTGCGGACGGCCCAGGAACGAGCCGCCCACAGCGGCAAGAGTCCCGTCGGGCTCGCTGGTGCTGCGCTCTACGCCGCCGGGATCCTCACCAACCGACAGCTCACCCAGGACGAGGTCAGCGAGGTCGCCGGGGTGAGCAACGTGACGATCCGGAACCGGTACCACGAACTCCTCGAAATCGAAGCCGACACCGACGCCGCGAGTCCGTCCGCGACTGCCGCCTGAACGGACGACTCAGCCCTGGCCGACGAGCCGTTCCTCGTCCTCCCAGTAGTCCTGGCGGAGCTGGTACTTCTGGACCTTCCCCGTGGCAGTCTCGGGAAGGTCGTCGACGAAATCGACCTTTTTCGGGACTTTGTACCGCGCGAGGTGCTCACCGGCGAACTCTCGGACAGCGTCGCTCGTGAGGTCCGCGTCCGCCTTCTGGACGACGAGCGCGGTCACCGCCTCGCCCCACTCGTCGCTCGGCGTCGGGATCACGGCGGCCTTGGAAATGTCGGGGTGGTCGTAGAGCACGTCCTCGACCGCGATCGACGAGACGTTCTCGCCACCGGAGATGATGATGTCCTTCTCCCGATCCTGGATCGACACCATCCCGTCCTCGTCGATCGTGGCGAGGTCTCCGGTGTGGAAGTAGCCCGGGAGTTTGGCGTTGAACGCCTCCTCGGTGATCTCGGGTTTGTTGAGGTAGCGATCCATCACCTGGTTGCCCGCGACGACGATCTCGCCGAGGGTGTTGCCGTCCGGGGCGACGTCTTCGCCCTCGTCGTCGACAACGCGGACGTCGGTGGCGATCATCTCCGCACCTTGGTTGACCTTGAGATCCCGACCGCGCTCGGCGAGGCGACGCGGCGAGTTCGACGTGGTGATCATCGGCGCGGTCTCGGTCAGCCCGTAGAGGTGGATGATCCGCCACCCGATCTCGTCCTCGATGGTCTGCAGCGTCGCGGTCGCGGGCGCGCTCCCGGCGGTGGAGATCCGAACGTCACGATCACCCATCGTCACGGTGTCGGGGTTGTCCTCGTAGTGGGCGATGAGCCGGTTCAACACTGTGGGCGCGCCGGAGAGATACGACACGTCGTGCTCGCGGACCCGCTGGAGTGTTCCCTCGGGTTCGAACGTGCGCTGGCAGACGTGCGTGCCGCCCATCCCCGTGATGGCGTAGGTGTGACCCCACCCGTTGCAGTGGAACATCGGCAGCGTCCAGAGGTAGGTGTCGTCGTCCGCGACCTCCATGTGCTGGTTGAGCACGAGTGCGTGCCAGTGTTCGGTCCGATGGGTTCTGACGACGCCCTTCGGATCGCCGGTCGTGCCCGAGGTGTAGTTGATCGAGGCGTCGTCGTCCTCCGCGATGGCGGGTCGCTCCGGCGCATCGGTCGAAGCTCCGGCGAGCCACGCCTCGTAGTCGGTCCAGTCGCCCTTGATGTCGTCGGCCTCGTACCCCACGAACGCCTCGGCCGGCACCGAATCACGGACCGCTTCGACGTTTTCGGCGTAATCGTAGTCCGCGATCACGACCCCCGCCTCGCAGTCGTTGAGGATATATTCGAAGTCGTCGGACGTGAGGAGGTAGTTCATCGGCACGAACACGCCCCCGATCTGGTTCACCCCGTAGAGCGTTTCGAGGAAGTAGTGGGTGTTCGGCGAGAGCAGTGCCACCCGGTCGCCCTGCTCGACACCCATCTCCAGCAAGGCATTCGAAACGCGATTCACTCGCTCGCCGAACTCGGCGTACGTGTACTCGGTTCCGTCGTGGGCGACGACCCCCACGGCGTCGTCGTAGCACTCGACGGCGCGATCGAGGAAGTCGGTGGTCAGCATCTCCACCTTCATGAACGATCGATGGTTTTGGGGGCCGGGACTAAGCCCTTTCGGACCCCCACTTTTTTACTTTGCTACGAGACGGCGAAGCCGTCTCGGCATCGTCAAAAGAGCCGTCAGCTCTTTTGGACCTCGCGGGACCTTCGGTCCCGCTCAGTGACGAAAGACGCCGACGGCGTCTTTCGAACCACGTCGGGTCTCCTCGCTCGTCGGCTTCGCCGACTCGCTGCGGGGACCACTCTCTGCTCACGGGCGCGAAGCGCCCGTTCGCATGGTACGAGGGATCTCCGGTCCCTCGCTACTCGTAAAAACCTGGACTAAAAACACCCGCTCGTTCGCCTTCGGCTCACTCGCGGCGAACCGCGCTCGCTGCACTCGCGTGGACGATCTCCACTCATCCCCGCACCACGGCCGCATCAGTACCGCGAAGCCCTCGGCGCTCGCTCCGCTCACGGGTCGCAATGCTCCCCGTTCGCTTGGCGGTGCTCACTGCGTTCGCACCGCCCACCGCTCGCGCCGTCGCCCTTCATCCACCGAGGTCCGCAACCGCACCGCCGAAGCCCTCGCTCGTTTCACTCGCTCACGGGTCGTTCCTCCCCGTTCGCGCGTTCGGCGGTGCTCACTCCGTTCGCACCGCCCGACGCTCGCCCTTCATCCGCCAGGAGAGCAGGCTCTCCTGAGCCTCGGCTCACTGCGTTCGCCGAGACGCCAGGACCGCACCATCGCCGCGACCGCACCACAACCGCCGTGCGAACCCAACGGGTTTTCGTCGCGGGCGGCTGAGGTATCGCCAATGAACGACGAACTCCGCGAGCGGATCGAACACGAAGCCGAGAAACACGCTCTGCTCAACGCGGTCAAACACGACAGCGAGGCCGATGTCGGTGCGGTCGTCGGCCCGCTGATGGGCGAAAATCCGGATTTCAGGGAACACGGCGACGAAGTGCCGGGCGTCGTCGCACCGGTCGTCGAGCGGGTGAACGAACTCGACACCGAGGGCCGCGAGAAGCGTCTCGAAGTCGTCGCGCCCGACGAGCTCGCCGACCTCGAAAGCGAGGACGAGACCGACGACCACGCGTTGCCGGACCTGCCCAACGTCGACGAGTACGACGAGGTCCGGATGCGTCTCGCTCCGAATCCCAACGGCCCGTGGCACATCGGCCACGCGCGCATGCCCGCGGTCGTCGGTCGGTACAAGGAACGCTACGACGGCTGGATGCTCTGCCGGTTCGACGACACCGATCCCGAGACCAAGCGCCCAGATCTCGAAGCTTACGACGCGATCCTCGACGCCATCGACTATCTGGGCTTCGAGCCCGACGAGGTGGTTCGCGCCTCTGACCGGATGGAGACGTACTACGAGCACGCGCGCGCGTTGATCGACCACGGCGGCGCGTACACCTGCTCGTGCCCTGCCGAGGAGTTCTCCGATCTGAAAAACAACGGCGAGGCGTGTCCCCACCGCGACAAAGACTCCGAAACCACCCGCGAGGAGTTCGACGCGATGGTCGACGGCGAATATTCGGCGGGCGAGATGGTCCTCAGAGTTCGAACCGACATCGAGCACAAGAACCCCGCGCTCCGGGACTGGGTTGCCTTCCGGATGATCGATACGCCACACCCCCGCGAGGAAGCGGGCGAGTACCGGTGCTGGCCCCTGCTCGATTTCCAGTCGGGGATCGACGACCACCTGTTCGGGATCACCCACGTCATCCGTGGGATCGACCTCCAGGATTCGGCGAAGCGCCAGGGGTTCCTCTACGACTACTTCGACTGGGAGTACCCCGAAGTGCTCCACTGGGGGCACGTCCAGATCGACGCCTACGACGTGAAGATGAGCACCTCGACGATCAAGGCGCTCATCGAGGCAGGCGATCTCGACGGCTGGGACGATCCGCGCGCACCAACCATCGCGAGCCTCCGCCGGCGGGGGATCCGCGGTGGAGCCATCACCGACGCGATGAGCGAGCTGGGAACCTCGACCTCCAACGTGGATCTCGCGATGAGTTCGATCTACGCCGCGAACCGCGACCGGATCGACGACGAAACCGACCGCGCGTTTCTCGTCCGGAACGGCGTCGCAAAGCCCGTCATCGGCGGTCCCGAAACCGGCACTCCCCCTGTGCATCCGAACCACGAGGACCGTGGCGCTCGCGAGATTCCGGCCGAGGGTGGGGTACTCGTCGAACCTGACGACGTGCCGCCGAACGGACAACGCGTCTGGCTCAAAGGCTACGGTCCCGTGCGCCACACCCGCGACGCCTTCGAGTTCACCGGCGAGGGGATCGAGGTCGTCAGAGAGGAGGACGTGCCGGTCGTCCATTGGGTTCCTGCGGACAGCAACCGCCTCCTCCGCCTACGAACGCCCGAGGGCGATGTCGAAGGCCACGCGGAACCAGGTATCGCCGATTACGATCCCGACGAGATGGTGCAGTTCGAACGAATTGGGTTCGCACGGATCGACCGACATGAAGGCGATCGGACGGTCGCGTACTTCGCGCATCCATAGAGCCCGGTTCGTCGGCCCAACGTTTTTGCCGCGCGCAGCCCCTACAGCCGGCGATCATGTCCGGGGTGGAGCTCACCGAGCACGTTGAGGGAATCGTCCACGAAGACACCCAGGTCGGCGACCACGGTCTCGATCTCACGGTCGCGGGCGTCCACGAAATCGAGGAACCGGGCCGCGTCGACTTCGGCGGTGGAGAACTCGAAGCCGCGTCGACCACGTCGCACGAGACGGAAAAGCGAAACCCGGACGATGACTACGAGTGGTGGAACCTCGATGCTGGCCAGTATCTCGTTCTTTTCAACGAATCGGTGCACGCCGACGAACCGCTCGTCTGCCAGGCGCGCGAGGAACTCCGGAATCGCGGCGCGTTCCACCCGACGCTGTTCGTCCGGGAACTCGAACGCGTCCCGCTGTCGGTCCCTACGGGCGGGATTCGCCTCAAGGAGAACGCGCGCGTATCGACGCTGTTGGTCCCGCCTCGCTCGTAACGATCGGCGGTTCAGCGACGGGGGAGGGGTCGTTGCTCCCTGTACCGATCCCGCCGAGGGCGTCCGGGCGGTCCAAAACTTAAGTACTCACCTGTTCTGGTGTTCGGTACCGATGGCCATCGATCCCGAATTCGAACAGAACCGCGAGATCGTCGACGAACACGAGGGCCACGACGTCTGGGGGCCGGTGGACGAACCCGACGAACTGGGGATCCACGGCACCCACGTCGCGGTCGACTTCGACCTCTGTATCGCCGACGGAGCCTGTCTGGAGGACTGCCCCGTCGACGTCTTCGAGTGGGTCGACTCGCCCGATCACCCCGAGAGCGAGATCAAGGCCGACCCAGCAGAAGAAGCCCAGTGCATCGACTGCATGCTGTGCGTCGACGTCTGTCCCGTCGACGCCATCGACGTCGACGCCGGCCGGGCAGGCCGTACCTGAACCGAGGAACTGGGCGACGGGTCGCCGATCGAGTACCGGCAAGAACCTACGACAGACCAACACGGTAATAGTCGGCGGGAAGCTATGCCAGAGAGAGACACACGGGAGTATCCATACCAATGCACTCAGTCGTTCTGACGAAAGGCGTACCGGATTTCCGCGAGGGACAGGTCGCGTTCGACGAGGACGGACATCTCGAACGCGGAAACACCCCGACGGTGATGAACCCCAACGACAAGCACGCGCTGCGGACCGCCCTCCAGACCAAGGTCCGACATGGAGGTTCCCTCAGCGTGATGAGCATGGGGCCGCCTGGCTACGGCGACGTCCTCCGAGAGGCGATGGAAACGGTCTACGCCGACGACCTCTACCTCCTCTCGGACCGCGAACTCGCGGCCTCGGACACGTGGGCGACCGCGATCACGCTCGCCACGGGCCTCCAGAAACTCGACGACACGCCGGACCTCGTGTTTGCGGGATTCAAGACCGCCGACGGTGAGACCGGCCACACCGGACCCCAGGCGTGCTGGTGTCTCGACTGGCCGATCATCACCCACGTCGTCGCGCTCGACGTCGACGAGGACGACAGTACTGTTCGGGCGAAACGCCTCGTCGAGGGCGACATCGAGGAGATCGAAACCGTCGAGGCCCCGATGCCCGCGTTCATCGTCGCCGATCCCGAGTTCGAGCCGACGTACCGCAAGGCCTCGCATCGACTCACGCTCAAGGACCTCCAGGCCGAGACCGCGGAACGCGCCGAAAACCACGAGGAGCATCTGACGACATGGGATCACGCGGATCTGAACCTCGACCCGGACTACATCGGCCTGGACGGGTCGCCCACCATCGTCTCGTCGGTCGATCCGATCCCGAAAGCGCCAGCAGAGCGTGAGGCGACGATGGTCGATCCCGACGACGGCGAGGGGATGAGCGAGGTGTTCGAGGCGATGCAACCGTTCGCGGACGGACGATCGGCGGCGGGTGACTGATCATGAGCGAGAACATCGACCCCGGTGAGCACACGGTCGAACAGCTCCAGGACGAACTGGCCGAGATCGACAGCCCTCGCGAGCTCGAAGGGATGCTCGACGCCGAAAAGGACGGCCAGCAGCGAAAGACGGCCCAGGAGGCGATCCGCGCGCGGATGCGCGAGGTCGGTCCCGCCGAGGACGAGGCGGTCGAAGAGGGAACCGAGACCGAAGGCGAGTACCGCGAATCCGCCGACGAGGTTGAGGGCGATCAGGAGGAGGCCGCATCCGCGAGTGACGGGGGAGCCGATGACGGAAGCGACGCCGACGATCTCGCGCTCGATCCCGCGGAGTACGACATCGCGGAGTTCGGTCCCGCGATCAAGGGCGTCGACGACGCCGACGAGCTCGAAGCCATCCTCGCGGCCGAGGAGAGCGGCGAGGACCGCGACAACGTGAAGACGCTGATCGAGAGCCGGATCGACAAGGTCACGGAGGACGCCGGAGAAACGGGCGAGATCGATCCGAGCGAGCTCTCGACCGCCGAACTCGGCAACGCGCTCCAGGGGATCGACGACGAGGAGCGCCTGCGGGAGGTCTTGGAGGCCGAACAATCCGGCGAGGACCGGAGCGCGGCGGTCAACCTGATCCAGAACCGGATCGACTCGGTCCAGGAGGAGGAAGCGCCCGAGGAGATCGAGGTCGTCCCGCCGGAGGAGAAACACCCCGATCTCGATCACCCGACGGCGGACAAACAGTACGTCAAGGCCATCGAGGACGGCGACTACCGCGACATGTGGGTCTACTGCGAGACCCAGGCGGGCGAGCTGATCGACGTCTCGAAGGAGATGCTCGGGAAGGCCCGCGAGCTGATGGACACCTACAACGAGGAGTACGAAACCGACGAGCGGGTCATCGCGGTGCTGATCGGCAGCGACGTCGAGAAGCACACGGAGGACGTGATCGCGTACGGGGCTGACGTGGTGGTCCACCACGAGGACGATCGGTTAGAACGGTTCCAACACAAGCCCTACACCGAGCTGTTCTGTGACATGGCGCGGTGGGGCGGCGACCCGACCGCCGACGAGGGGCCGGAGGAAGCCGACTGGCGCGAGTACGACGAGCCCCGCTACACGGTGTTCCCGGCGACGAACAACGGACGAGACCTCTCGGCGCTGGTCCAGGGCGAACTCGACTCCGGGCTGGCGTCGGACTGTTCCGACCTCTACATCGAGGAGGCCATGATCTCGAACCCCGCGAAGACCGGCCGGCCGGGCACGAAAAAGGAGTTCGAGCGGGTGCTGCATATGAAGCGGCCCGATTTCTCGGGATTCGAGTACTCGACCATCCTCTGTCTCGACAACCCCACCCGGGAGTTCCACCCTCAGGGCGCGTCGGTGATCCCGGGGAGTTTCGACCTCCCCGAACCCGATCACGACCGCGAGGGTGAGGTGATCGAACACGACCTCGATCTGGAGGAGGACTGGCTCCGGGTGTCGGTCACCGACCACGATCAGCTCGACGAAGGTGTCGATCTGACTGGCCACGACGTGGTGGTGGCGATGGGCCGGGGCATCGGCGACGACCCCACGGAAGGTATGGAACTCGGCATCGACCTCACCGACGCGTTCGAGGATGCCGGACTCGGGGTCTCGCGCGGGATCGTGACGGGTTCGTACGAGTTCGCGGGCCACGTCGAGCGCTACACGGCGGAGGAACGCCAGATCGGCGAGACCGGTCAGGTCGTCGAACCCGACCTCTACATCGCCGCCGGGATCTCCGGCGCGGTGCAGCACAAGGTCGGCATGGACGAATCCGAGACGATTATCGCTGTGAACACCGATCCCGACGCGCGCATCCGTGACTTCTCGGATTTCTTCGTCGAGGGCGACCTCTTCGAAGTGTTGCCGGAGCTCACCGCGGCGCTGGAATCGGGCGAACTGGATGTCGAAGCGATTGCGGCAGACGGAGGGGCAACCGATGACTGAGGATTACGAACACTACGAGGCGGTGGTGGTCGGTGCGGGACCAGGCGGCGCGGCGGCGGCCGCGACGCTCGCACGCAACGGCGTCGAAACAGTAGTATTGGAACGGGGCGTCGACGCCGGTTCGAAAAACGTTACGGGGGGACTGATCTACGCCGAGGAGTCCGCACCCTACACGATCGACGGCATCTTCCCCGGCTTTCGCGAGCACGCGACCGAACGGCCAGTAACGGACTACTACATTCACAACATCGCTGGCGAGCAGGTCCGAACGTTCGACATCACGGACGGTCACGAACAGGACACCGAGTGGGCCGATGCCGTGCTCCGCCGAAAAATGGACTCGTGGATGGCCCGGCAGGTCCACGAGATCACCCGCGAAACCGGTGGCGGCCTGCTGACGGAGGTGAAGGTGAACGGGCTCCTCGAAGAAGACGGCGAGATCGTCGGGGTGACGTGCGAGGAACTCGACCCCATCAAAGCCGACTTCGTCGTCGCTGCGGACGGCGTGAACTCCGAACTCGCGCGCGAGGCGGGGCTGATGGACTGGGAGGAACCCGAAGAGTGGTTCCAGGGCGTGAAGGCTGTCGTCGACATGCCTGGCGACACGATCAACGAGCGGTTCGGGATCGCCGACGACGAGGGTGAGGCCCACCTGTTCTCGGGCGACCTCTACGACGGCGTCCGGGGCGGCGGGTTCCTCTACACCAATCAGGATTCGCTGTGCATCGGGAACGTCTTCCACCTCGACAGCATCGTTGAGGAGGAAGCCGAGGTTCAGGACCTGCTCGACGCACTCCTCACCCATCCGGTGCTCGCCCAGTGGCTCGGCGACGACTACGACGAGCGCGAGTATTCGGCGAAACTCGTTCCCGACTCGAAGAAGGCCGCGAACCCCTCGCCGCATCAGGGTCGGCTGGTGCTCGTGGGCGACGCCGGCGGGCAGATGCAGGCCCAGGGGCCGATCATCAAGGGGATGAACCACGCGGTGACCGCGGGCGCGCTCGCGGCGGAGGCGTTCGTGGAGGCGCGTTCCAGAGGAGAGCCCGACTCGGCGGGCGAACGCTACGAGCGCCGGCTCCACGACGAAGGCGTGATGGCGAAGCTCCGGCCCGCGCGATACGAGGTGGCGAGCGCGCTCGGCGAGAACGACACGACGACCCGGCTCGCCGAACGCGCGCTCGACTCGTCGGTCGGGCGACTCGGCGTCCGGATGGCCGATCGTGTCGGGTTGCTCGAACGCGCGTACAGCTCGCCGTACCTCGCGACGATGATGCCCGACACGAAGACGCCCTACGTCACGCTGCCCACGATCATCGGCGAGGAACTCGGCGCGACGGTCGAGGCCGAATCCACCGTCGAGCTCCCGAGCCTCGAAGAACGCATCGGCGACCTGACCTACGACACCGACGTTGGCAACCCCCACATCGTGGTCGAGGACAACTCCTTCGAGGCCAGCGGCGCGGCCGTCACGGCCTGCCCGGTCAGCGCGATGGATTACGGCGGCGGATGTTACCGTGACGAGACGGTGCAGTCGAACGGCGACGAGAAGCGGGTCGTGAGCCTCGACACGCAGCCCTGCGTCGAGTGCGGGACCTGTGCCATCGTCGCCGACACGCAGTGGGAGCATCCCCGTGGCGGCAAGGGTGTCGAGTTCAGGGAAGGCTGATGGACCGGCGTTCGATGTCGGTACAGGCCGGTACTCGCCGCCGATGACGTCGGGCTACGCCGACCGGATCACGGGGTTCGTCGAGCAGGCAGAGCGCGACCGTCGGAAGTTCGATCCTCCATCGAACCCACCGGACGAGGAGCGCGCGATGGCCTTCCTCCGGGAGGGTCTCGGCCCGCTCGTGGCGCTGTACCTCGAAGCCAGAACTGCTGAATGGGACGTCGAGTTTTCGGCCGCGGAGCTCGAACAGTTCCACCGGGCGACGAACGCCTGGCTCGCGCTCTATGCACGGTGCTACGGCGTCGAGATGGAGCCCGACGCCACGGTTCGGCGGGCCGCCGAACTGTTGCTCGACACCGACAATATTCGAGATACTGCACAACTGCTGACACGTGTGCCGTCGCGCTGACGACGACCGGTCGTCGAACCGGACGGCGACACTCCATCAAAAATCGACACAAATAGTTAAGTAGCGTGTAGTGGTATCACTTCGCATGCAGGTATCGGAGGCGTTCGAGTTCACCCACGAGGACCGAAAGAGCATCTACCAGTACATCGAGGACGCCGACGATCCGGTCGAGGCCACCGAGGTCCGGGACGCGCTCGGTCTCGATCCGAGCGGGTTCAGACACCACCTCGCCATCCTGAAGCGCGACGGTCTCGTCCACGAATCGGCCGGAATGGTCGAGGCGGCGTTCGAGGGCAGCGACGCGGCCGACGAGGAGACCTTCGAGCAGGAGGGCGTAGAGTACACCATCCGGCCGGCGATCGAGACCGATCGATCAGGGCTCGTGGGTGTGATCCGCCAGGTCGCCGGCGAGAAGACCTACACCGTCGCCGAGAGCGTCGCGGACGTCGTCGACCACGAGGAGGCTCTCGTGCGGGAGAACGAGGTCCGCTCGCGGATGTTCTTCGTCGCCACCGTGGGCGACGAGGTGGTGGGGTGGATCCACCTCGACGCGCCCGAACTCGAGAAGCTCTCACACACCGCCGAGCTCACCCTTGGGGTACTGGAGGAGTACCAGGGCCACGGTATCGGCGGTCGACTCCTCGATCGCGGGCTCGCCTGGGCGGAAGAGAACGCCTACGAGAAGATCTACAACTCGATTCCCTCGACCAACGAGGACGCGATCGCGTTCTTCGAGGCCCACGGCGGCGAGGTTGAGGCCACCCGCGTGGATCACTACAAGATCGGCGACGAGTACATCGACGAAGTGATGCTGGCGCTTCGTCCGTAGTCGCCCATCCGAGAGGGGAGGAGGAAACGATCAGCTCCATTCCTCGGCTGCACCCTCCAGCGGCTCCGCGACGACGCCCTCCTGCTGGACCAGTACGCGGGCGTGAGCCGTGCAGACCTCTCGGTTCGCGTCCCACGGGACGTGGAGGCGCACCGCCGCCGGATCCTCGCACTCCGCCTCGGCGCACGTCGTCATGGGCGACGTACGCGGTGCGTCGTTACAGTCGTTGCGGCACAGCCGTGTCCGAATGCGAACGCGAACGAACTCAGAGGAAGTGGACGAGCACCATTGTCACGAGCATCGTCACGGTCAGGAGCGCCTGGATCACCGTCGAGGCGAGCATCCCGATGGCGGCGTAGATCGCGGTCCGGAGGCTCTGTTCGGGGTCCTGATGGCGGTAGAACTCGACGACAAAGACCGTCCCCATCACGCCGACGATGACCCCGAGCGGGCCGGCGACGAAGAAGAGGACGATGCCGACGACCGCCGCGAGCACGGTCGTGACCGTCGACGCGCCGCCGGCACGGGCCGAGACCGCACCGGCGAAGTAGTCGGCGAGAACGCCGATGAGGCCCACGATCACGAGCACGACGAGCAGGATCGGGCCTGGCTCGGCGTAGCCGGACTGCCACCAGTAGAGCAGAACGCCGGCGATCGACAGCAGCGCTCCCGGCAGCAGTGGGACGACGCTGCCGGCGACGGCGACGACGAGGAGTACGAACGCGGCGATCGCGAGGAGTTCGACCATACGGGCCGTGGACGGTCGCGCGGGTTAGTCACACCGATATCGACCGTGGCGGGGACGATTTCGCAGCGCCGATATACCGTGGCTCCGCAGAGGAGCTATCGGGCGATGGAGTCCACCTGCTCCAACCGCTGGGTTCCCAGCTGATGACTCCTTTTCGAGCATCCATGCACGACACTCGGCTCCTTCGCACGATCGAGGCCGCCACGCTGATCGGCATCGGCGGGTTTGCGGGGTCGAACCTCCGGTATCTCGTAGCACGCGTGATTCCCGGGCCCGGTGGAACGCTCGCCGTCAACGTCGTCGGGAGCTTCGTGCTCGGGTTCGTGCTCTACGAGGCGATCTACGCCGGCGTACTCGCCGAGCGAACCCGGGTCGTCGTCGCCACCGGCTTCCTCTCCTCGCTGACGACCTACAGTACGTTCGCACTCCAGACCACGCTGCTCGCCGAGCCGGTGTGGATGGTTGCGAACGTGCTCGTCACCTACTGCCTCGGATTTGCCGGGGTGCTCGCGGGCCGCAGCCTCGCCCGGCGCGTCGACGGGGGGACTGGCGAGTGATTCCACTCGACCCAGCCTACCTCGTCGGCACCGGCGGAGCGCTCGGGGCGCTCTGTCGAACCTACGTGGGCCGGCACGTCGAGGGCGAAACCTACCCGCTCGGAACGCTCGCGGTCAACGTTCTCGGGAGCTTCGTGCTCGGGCTCGTGACGTTCGCTGGCGCTGGCGAGGAGATCGTCTTACTCCTCGGAACTGGCGCGTGCGGATCGTTCACCACCTTTTCGTCGTTCTCGTTCGAGACGGTTCGGCTCGTGGAGCAGGGCGAGTCGGCCGCGGCGGCCGCAAACGGTGCCGTGAATCTCGTCGGCTCACTGGCGGCGATCGGCGTCGCGTGGCTCGCGGTGCGGATCGTTCTCGGGTAACCGTCAGGCCGGTGGACTGACGGGCCGGAGAATCAGTCGTAGCGATCGCGTTCCTCGTGGGCCACCCGGTCGCCGTACCGATCGACCAGCGGCCGGTAGGCGTCGCCGAGCGCGCGGAGGCACTCGCGGGTCGAGACGTAGCCGAGGTCGTTGGCGACGCGCTCGACCGGGCGACCCTGGAGGATTCGGGCGACGACCAGACGCTCCTCGCGGGCCGAGAGATGGCTACTCTCGGGATCGGTGAGATGGACGAGTGCGAGCCGGCGAAAGGCGTCGGGGTCGATGGCGGCGAGACCCGGCCCATACGCTGCGGCTGCGATCGTCCGCCACTCGTGGGCCGAGAGATCGAGCGGTGTCGTGACGGCGCTCGCAGCCATGACTGTGCGGACGATGTCGGGATCGAGGTCGGCGAGCGAGTCGGTCAGCAGGCCGCCGATCCGTCCGACGAACCACCGAGCGTGGCGGTCGCGGAGAGCGTGGCCAGACTCCGAGAGCGGTGCGAACATGAGCGCGGAGTGTTCGCCGCTGCGGTCGTTGCGGGTGATCGCGAGGTGAACAGGTGAAAAACCGTTGCGAGCCCAGAACCGGACGAGTTGGGGCGTCGCACCGTAGCCGACACCGAGCCAGTCGATTTCGTCGTCCTCGCTCGCCGAACGAATCTCGTCGAGCAGTCGTGAGCCGAGCCCGCGCGATCGAGCGGCGGGATGGGTGGCGATCCGGAGCACGCGCCGGCCGGTCGTGACTCCTGCTTCGAGGTCGCGACATTGGCTGGTGAGCACGTCCGGGAGGAGGTGGCCCTCGATCCGATTTCCTTCGTACACCGAGCGCCGGAGATCGGCAGAAAGGCCGCCTTCGCGGGCGAGCAGCGCGACCGACACCACGTGGCCGTCGTGACACAGCGCGTGCACGGTGACGTTCGGTGCGTCGAGCAGTCGCGCGAGGTCGTTCGGCTCCGTCCGGTAGTGGGCCGCGACGAGGAGTCCGAACGCCTCTCGAAGCTCCACCTCGTCGGCGAGCAACTCGTCGGCCGAGAGGCGTTCGTGGGTCACGGTCTCGGGCGTGGCCTCGGCGACCAGCGACGCGACGGACGGGCGCGCGTCGAGCAGGAGGGCTCGAAAGAGCCATACCTCGATCGGATCGCCGGCGGCGTACCTGATCGGATCGTCGAGACGTTGCTCGGTCACGTCGAACGCGCTTTCGGCGAGTCGGTCCCGAAACCGGACCGAGAACCCCCGCCCCGCCCCCTCGTAGCCGTGGACGGTCGTGACGAACGCCACCGCGGGGGCGTCGAGGAACGTCGCGAGTCGGTCGACGGGCAGTGCGGCGGCCTCGTCGACGATGGCGACGTCAGCGGTAGCGAGCGCTTCGTCTTCGACGGCGGCCGCCGGCTCCGCGAACCGTACCCGCCCGCCACCTGGCGTGTCGAGGCACTGTGGGTTCTCGTCGCGGTCCGTGCCGGCGAGCGCATCGAGGGTTTCGAGGAGTTCGCGCGCCCGCTCGAACACGGCGGCGGCGCTCCGGTAGCTTGGTGCGGTCACGAGAACCTCGTTCCCCTCGGCAGCCAGCGCGCCCGCGGCGAGGCCGGCGGCGCTCGACTTCCCGCGGCCGCGGTCGGCCTCGACGACGAGTGCGTGACCCTGCTCGCGGAGACGTTCGAACACCTGGACAGCGTCGGCTTGGTCGGCCGTGAGACAGGCGTCGTAAGTCGCCTGCGGGAACGAGTGGTCGCTCGGTGGCGCTGGTGGCTGCCGCTCCGTCGCCACCGGTGGGTCGGTAAGACCATCACGCTCGATAGTTCCGGAATCGACATCGACGATCGCGATTCCAGGGTGAGCGCGGAGCGTCTCGACGAGCCAGGTCCGGAACCGACCGCCGACAGCCTCGCCGTCGAACGGTGGGACAGCGAGCGTCTCGTCGAAGCCGTCCCGCCGATCGGGCCACGCATCGAGCGGCGGCGTACAGAGCACGACGAGACCGCCGCCGTCGACCGCACCCACGGTGCGGCCGAGCGCGTTCGGCCGGCACTCGTCGTGACAGTCGAGCACGACCGCCGTTCGAGTTGTTCCGAGGAGCGCATCGGCGCGCTTCGGGGTGACGCGCTCGCAATCGCGGAAATCGGCTCCGTTCGCGGCCTTCGTCGCGACGATCGTCGTCTCGGAGGCGGGAACGCCCGCACCGTCGAGCGCGTCGGTCGCCGCCCGGTAGCTCGCCTCGCGCTCGCCCGCGAGCACGAGCAGCCGGCGCTCGTTCGCGCGGCGGGCTTCGTCGCGGAGCGCGGCCGCGAGGTCGGCGATCATGGGAGATCACGGCGGTGGGACGGTATGGGAACGTCGGTTCCGGCTCGGCGAGTGCTCGAATCCCGATCACCGATAGAACTTATGTCATGGGTCACGAACGCGACGGTAGGATGGACGACCGCGACGGCTCCACTACGTCATCGATCGATCGACTGCGGAGCCGTTTCGGTGGGTCCACCGACTCCGCCGACGAGAACGAGTCGTCGGAGAAATCGGCGTGGCAGCGATACGGATCGTTGCTCCAGATATTTTTCATCCTGGCGGCGGCGTTCGGCGGCGCGATCGTGAGCGTCGCCTCGACCGCGATCGACCGGACGGAGGAGTTCGCCCGGGAGGGCGGTCCCGCACTGCTCGACACTCTCTGGCCGGTGCTCGTCGGCGCTACGCTGCTCGCGGTCGTGGTCTGCGTGGGCGTCGTCGCACTCGGGGTTCGGAACGTGTAGCGTCTGGCGTCGGCTGCCGCGTAGCGATCACTGGAGGCGGGCGTACGCCGAGGCGAACTTCGACTGGTGATAGCCGACGATAGCACCGACGAGGGCAACTTGTGCGAGAACGGCGGAAACTCCCACCGTGCTCAAACCGTACATGAGGGCCAGCAGTGGAACGAGAAGCACTACACCGATCACGAGCTGCTGGCCCAGCGGTGCATCGGCGTACAACTGCCTCGCCTTCCTACCGCGTTTGGTCCGTGCGAGCCACCCGAACAGCGCAACGCCGAACAGCACCCCGCAGAGCAGCGCGAGCAGAAACGCCGGCAGTCCGAACGCATCACCGACGTACTCGTTGACAGTCAGCGCCGCCCAGATGCCCCAGAGCACGACGAAGAAGACGTGCCAGAGTGGACTGTTGCCGAGCGGGAATTTCGGCACTTCGTCGATTCGTGTCGCCATCGGCATGGTGTCGTTCGAGTGAGACGATAGAAAAGCTTTGGGACGGCCTGTCAACGTCCCCGTGCGCCCGGCTCGCACGCCGTGAGCGGTTGAAAGCGTTTTTATGCGGGCCTCCGCTACCCCGCGCTACAACCCGTGCGGGGTTGATGACGCTCCCAGCCTCACAGGACTCTCAGGCCGCCGGCGGGGCGGCCAGTCGGGATCGACGTGGTTCCGGCGAAGGCGGGGGACGAAGAGCCCGCGCACGGGACGGACCAACCAATGTCAGTATACGTCACCTATGACGTCCCGGCGGATCTCGAGGACGACGCCATCGAGGCGCTCGAAGTCGCCCGGGACACTGGAACTGTGAAGAAAGGGACCAACGAGACGACGAAAGCTGTGGAGCGCGACAGCGCCGAACTCGTCTACATCGCCGAAGACGTGAGTCCCGAAGAGATCGTGATGCACCTGCCGGAGCTCGCCGACGAGAAGGAGATCCCCTTCGTGTTCGTCGAGACTCAGGACGACGTCGGCCACGCAGCGGGTCTCGAAGTCGGCAGCGCCGCGGCGGCGATCGTCGACGCGGGCGACGCCGACGAGCAGGTGGAGACGATTACGAGCAAGGTCGAGGACCTCCGATAGGACGATGAGCGCAGAAGGGGAGTCCGACTCCACGCCCGCCGAAGTCATCGAGGTCGTCGGCAAGACCGGGATGCACGGCGAGGCGATGCAGGTCAAATGCCGCATCCAGGGCGGCGAGAACCGGGGACGAATCATCACACGGAACTGTCTCGGCCCCGTCCGCGAGGGCGACGTGCTCCAGCTCAGGGAGACCGCTCGCGAGGCCGACGCCATCGGGGGTCGCTGATGGTTCGCACGCGTTCGTGTGATTACTGCGGTACGGACATCGAACCCGGCACCGGAACGATGTTCGTCCACGTCGACGGGCGCGTCGTGCACTACTGCTCGTCGAAGTGTGAGAACAACGCCGACCTCGGCCGGGCCGCGCGCGACCTCGAATGGACCGCCGAGGGCCAGCGGATGGCGGGCGGCGAGGCCGGCACGGCCGACGAGATCGAGCAGGTCGCGGCCGAGCCGGATGAGGACCAGACCGACACCGTCGCTGACGAGATCGACACGGCACCCGACGAAACCGAGGCCGAGGCGGTCGCCGCAGCGGCGGGCGACGCGGGCTCGCGATCGGGCGAGCCGACAGCCGACACCGACGCCGCCGACGACACCGGGGCCGAGACCGAGGAACTCGACGAGATCGAGGGCCGACCGGCCGGCGGTCGCGAGGACGAAGAGGGAACGACGGCAGCGGCCGATCCCGACGAGGCCGAGGCGACCGTCGATAACGAGGAGACGGTGCGCGATACCGACGACAGTGGCGAGGACGAGGACGAGCAGTGAGTCACCACGACGAGCGGACGTTCGTGATGGCGAAACCCGACGCCGTTCAACGGGGATTGATCGGCGAGATCGTCGCCCGGCTCGAAGGCAAGGGTCTCACGATGGTCGGCGGGAAGTTCATGCGGATCGACGAGGAGCTCGCCCACGAACACTACGCCGAGCACGAGGACAAGCCGTTCTTCGAGGGACTCGTCGAGTTCATCACCTCCGGACCCGTGTTCGCGATGGTCTGGGAGGGCACTGACGCGACGCGCCAGGTCCGCCGGCTGATGGGCGAGACGGACGCGCAGGAGGCTGCCCCGGGAACGATCCGTGGCGATCTCGGCAACGACCTCGGCCACAACCTGATCCACGGGAGCGATCACGAGGACGAAGGGGCCAACGAGCGCGAGATCGAGCTGTTCTTCGAGGAGAGCGAGCTCGTCGACTGGGAGCACGACACCGCGACGTGGGTCTACGAGGACGCGGACGACCACTGACAGTACTGGTGGGGACGTGACCGAACAGTCTCGCCGGTACCGCCAGTAACGAAGACCGATTCATCCGCGACGAATCTCGACGCAAACGAGAACCACAGACCACACACCTCCCCAGCCGACTCCCTCGCTCGCTACGCTCGCTCAGTCATCCCTCGCACGAGTCGTGCGCCTCCGGCGCACTCCCGCGCGCCACCGTAACGGAGAAGCGACGTTCGAACGATGACGGTCGGAGCAAATCACCAACCAGTTCATCACCGTTTTCGCGGCTTTATATCGCGCGCCACGTAGTGACACGCATGGACAGCGATCTCACGCGGCGCGCGCTCGTGGGGGCGATCCTCGCGGGCGGCGTCGGCGCGAGCGTGTTCTCGCCCGTCAGAGGGTATCTCGAACGGTTCGCGCCGCTCTCGGGGTCGGCGTGGGACGCGACCGACCGGCCGGACTCCCGCACGATCGAGGGCCCCTACGGCGCGGCCGAGGTGCGCTACGACGAGTACGGCGTGCCGAACGTCACCGGCGAGAGCGAGGAAGCGCTCTACTACGCGGTCGGGTACGCCCAGGCGCGCGATCGGGCCTTCCAGCTGGATCTCCAGCGCCGACAGATGCGCGGCGAGCTGTCGGCGGTCGTCGGCGAGCAGACCCTCGATTCCGACGAGTTCCGGACGAAGATGGATTTCGCGGGCGCGGCGCAGGTGACGTGGGACTCGCTCGCGGACTCTCGGGCCGGTGCACTCACCGAAGCCTACACCGCGGGCGTCAACGAGATCATGGCGAACGACCCGTCGGCGCTCGAATTTTCCTTACTAGAGTACGAGCCCGACCCGTGGACGCCGGTCGACACGATCTTGATGCAAAAGCAGATCGCGTGGACTCTCACGGGGAGCTTCCGGACGCTCCGGACGTCGCTCGTGGCCGACCGGCTCGGCGGGGAGGTCGCCGAGGAGCTCTACCCGTCGCGGCTCGACCACGAGTCGCCGATCATCCGCGATGGGGGGATCGACCAGGCGAGCCAGCAGGGATCGAGAACGGAGCACGAATCGTCGCCACACACCGTCGATCCCGCGCTCGCCGATTGGTTGAGTCAGTTCGAGTCACCGTCGGGGATCGGCTCGAACAGCTGGGTGGTTTCGGGCGAGCACACCGCGAGCGGCGCGCCGATCGTGGCGAACGATCCCCATCTGAGCCTGATGGCTCCCCCCGTGTGGTACGAGATGAACCTCAGCACCCCGGCAACGAGCGTTCGCGGCGTGACCTTCCCGGGGGTGCCGTTCGTGGTCATCGGCGAGAACGACGCCGGCGCGTGGGGATTCACGAACACCGGCGCGGACGTGATCGACTTCTACCGGTACGACACGCGGAACGGCGAGTATCGATACGAGGACGAGTGGCGCGAGTTCGAGACCGAACAGCGGACGATCGAGGTCGACGGCGGCGAGAACAAGCAGATGACCGTCAGGAAGACCGTCCACGGCCCGGTCATCGAGCGCGAGGGCGAACGGGTTGGAGTCGCGTGGACCGGCCACACCGCGGAGTCGACGCCCCAGGCGATCTATCAATACAGTCAGAGCGAAGGGCTCGACGACATCGTCGAGGCCACACGAAACTTCGACGTGCCGACCCAGAACCTCGTGTACGCAGACCGCGACGGCAACACGCTCTATTACGTCACCGGCAGAATCCCGATCCGCACCACCGACGGCGAAGTGGTTCCGGGGGATCGAATCTTCGACGGCTCCGCTGGCGAGGGCGAGTGGCAGGGGTTCACACCCTTCGGCACCTCCTCGTGGGAGGGGTTCGTGCCGTTCGAGGAGAAGCCACACGTGATGAACCCCGATTACATCGGCACGGCGAACCAGCGAGTCGTGGACGATCCGGAGCACTACATCGCCGAGGCGTACTCCGATCCGTATCGCGGCATCCGGATCTACGACCGGCTCGACCGGCGGGCGCAATCGGACGAGCCGATCGATCCTCAGTTCGTGAAGGAGCTCCAGCGTGACACGCTCGACCTGCGCGCCGAGGCGCTCGTGCCGCTGCTCGTCGAGATCGCGCGCGCGGCGGACGATACGGCCGAAATCGGGCAGTACGTCGACGCGCTCGACGACTGGGATCGCCGAATGGAGCGTGACTCGCTCGCGGCACTGCTGTTCACGCGGTGGTTCGACGAGTACCGAGAGCGGGTCTTCGGCCCGACCTTCGAGGAGCACGATCTCGGTTCGTCGTACTACCCGAACGACTGGGTACTCCAGCATCTCGGTCCCGACAGTCGGTGGTTCGAGGGACGTTCGCGTGCCGGGGTCATGCTTGATGCGCTCGACGCGGCGATCGAGGAGATCGAGGACGCCGAGTACGACACCTACGGTGGGTACAACACCACCGGGGCGATGGATCATCCACTCGGCCTCGACTTCCTCGGCTACCCCGCGCTCCCCACGGACGGCTCGCGCGCGACGGTGAACAACTACGCCGTCGAGAACCCCACGGGGAGCAGTTGGCGGATGGTCTGTCCGATGGACGGCCCCTCTCAGGGGGTGGTTCCCGGGGGCAACTCGGGATCGTACTACTCCGGGCACTACGACGACCAGCTCGAACTGTGGGCCGACACCGAGTACAAGTCGATGAGTCGGGAGATCCGGGGCGAGTCGACGCTCACCTTCGAGCAGGGGGACGACCAGTGAGCCTCACGAACCGGTGGCGGCGGTTCCGGTCGGCCGAGGCCTGGCGGTGGCTGACGATGATCGTCGCCATCGCCGTCGGGCTCGTTGCTGCGTGGGTCCACTGGGCCGGGCTGTTCGTCGGCGGCGCGCTCGTGGGGCTCGCGTCGGCCACCCGTGGCCGCGCGCTGCTCGCTGGCTTCGGGTTCGGCGTGCTCGTCGTGGCGCTGTTCGTCGTGGCGCTGTTCGTCGGCGGCGACCTGACGCAGTACCTCGCGATGGGCCGGATCGTCGCCATCAGTCTCGCCCTCCCGCCCGTGGTGGCGGCGTTCGCGGCGCTCTCGCGGTGGCTGGTGTAGCGCCGGTCAGGCCGTCGTGAGTGAGCTCTCGGTGCGAACGAGAACTGCCACACCCAGCAGTGCTGCGAGCGCGCCGAAGCCGGCGAGCACCGCGAACAGGACCGCCGGCGAGAACGCGGTCAGGATCGCGCCGGCGATGGTCCCGCCGAGCGCGCCGATGCCGAACACGCCGAGGTAGGTGTAGCCGTAGGAGACCCCCCGGGCCTCGGGCGGGCTGAACTCCGCGATCGCGGCCTGGTACAGCGGCTGGACGAAAAACAGGAAGAAGCCGAGCGCGGCTCCCACGACCAGAAGCGGAACGATCCCGATCCGGGCCACCGGGAGGAAGAGCACGGCGAGCACGGCGAGCGCGCCGTAGCCCCCGGCGATCCCCGCCGCGGGCCGGACGTGATCGGTGAGCCGCCCGCCGACGTACTGGCCGAGCACGCCGACCATCAGCAGGCCGGCGTAGAAGTACCGCTCGGGCAGGAGTTCGGAGCCCGCGAACGCGACGGGCTGGAACGCGGGGAACTCGGAGAGGATCTCGGGCAGGAAGGTGAGCACGCCCCGGTAGTAGAGTCCCGAGAGCATCGCCACCCCGAAGACGAGCACGAACACCCCCCCGAACAGCGCCTTCGAGCTGGCGAGGAACTCCCCGAACGACTCGATCCCGCCTGTCGCGGTGCCCGTCTCCGTTTCAGTCGCTTCGTCGTCGGGCGTGCCGCCATCGGTGGCACGGCTCCCGGTGCCGCCCTCGGCTGTGCCGACCGCAGCGGTCTCGTCGATGTCGGCCCGGAGCGCGAACAGCCCCGCGATCAGGGCAGGGATCGCGAGGAGGCCGGCGACAGTTCGCCAGCCGAACGCGAGGAGGGCAAGCGTGGTGGCGAGCGGCCCGAGCGCGATCCCGAGGTTGCCCGCCATCCCGTGGTACGCGAACGCGCTGCCGCGCTCGTGGACGCCCTTGCTGATCAGCGCGAGGCCCGATGGATGGTAGACGCTCGCCGCCGCACCCCAGCAGACGAGGGCAAGTGCGATCACGACGACGCCAGGCGCGAGCCCGAGCAGGAGAAAGGATCCACCCATCCCGAACAGACAGAGCGCGATCGAGGGGGCGCGAGCCGTAGGCGTCGGCGAGCACGCCGGCGAGCAGCGCGCCGAGCCCGAACAGCGCGTAGCCCGCCGACACCACGACCCCGAGCGTGGCCGCGTTGACCGGAAACGTTGCAGAAAGTACCGAGACGGTGTCGAACTCCACGAGCCAGACCGACACGAGGATCGGGATCGAGAGCTCGTAAGTGTGGACCATCGCGTGCGCGCCCATCACGAGGCCGACGATCGTGCGGTCGTTGCCGTTCACACTCGAAATCCTCCGGCGACCGATTTCAACCCGTCGGTCGGGGGGTTTCGTGGGGCCTCGTCACCGCCGATCGGTCGCCCTCGCTCGCACCACGGCCGAGAGAGTGACCGTGCGAGCCGGTCGTCGGCGCTCACCGCGACCACCTCAGTACACGGGATCGTCCGCCGGTCCGTCCCGACGGATTCCGGTGCTCGCGGACACGGTTGTTGGCGTGGCCCTGACCCCGCTGGCCCTCACCATCGAGTAGAGCAGCGTGTCTCGTTCCTGAGCATCGACTTGCAGCGCTATCCGGTAATCCTACCGACGCCAACGGAGATGGATTTATGAAACCCCCCATCCAACCAACAGCATGGCCTCGGAGAACCTGAAAGTGATACTCGGGCTTGCAGCCGTGGTAGTCGGGGCGTTCGTACTACTTGTAGCATTCACCTACCCAACGACGTTTTGCGTGAGTGGGACCGGGATCGAAGAAACCTGCACCACCGACACTATCGCAACGGCAGGCGTCATCGTTGCAGGAGGGATTGGCCTACTCCTCGGAGGAACGGGAATCCGAACTGCTTGGGCGAATTGGTGAAAGCACGACAGAGCAGTAGCAACCATCGAGGCCGGTGGATTTTGGCATAGAGCACTGAAATCCTACTGCGCCTCACTTTTCAGCCCCATCTGAACACCACTGTTCTACCGGCAGAACGCTAATACGGATACAGGAAGATCGTTGTGGTGGCGGCGATGACGAATCACCAACCTCTCTGAGCCCCTTATGATGAGATGGGAGGGTCACTGAGCCGCTACCGCTTCGATTACAAACGAGAATCGCACAGCGGCTTTCATCTGATTCGGGAGCCCTCAGCGGGTTTCTGATGCAACAGCAAGTCAAAGCAGCACAGCACTCCGGCGGACACCCGGAGAGGGCCCGTCGAAATCCCCACTGCTCTCCGAGATCGAACGCAGCCCTGACCTGGACGGCAAGCCGTGCCGCCGTGCACGCTCGAATCGCCTACGAGCAACGAGATCATGCGAACGGTTGCGCGATTTCGAGCACTGTGGTCAGCCACATGGCAAGAGAGACCAGCACAGCAGATAGCTACCAAACAGCCAGAGGATACAGGGATTTCCGTGCAGTACTCCGCTCAAGCGTGCATCAGACAGCCGTCTGGCAAGAACCTCTCGGTCGTCTCTGTCGAGTAGATCGCGGTTCGGCGCGTCCACGGGGAGCCACCAGTCATAAGCCGTCGCTCCGCCGATGACACGTCATGACGCCGGCCACCGAATCCGACGAGGCGCTGTTTCTCACGAGCGAGGAGTGTGCAGGGCTCGCGACGCCTGCGGAGTACGTCGCGGCGGTCCGCGAGGGCTACCGCCAGCGGGGCCACGGCGCGCCCGCGGCTCCGCGGACGACGCTCACGAACGACGATCCACCGGGGATGTTGACGGGCTACACCGCGATCCTGCCAGAGACGGGCGCGATGGGCGGGTACACCTACGCCGCGGGCTTCGGCGACCACGACGCTCACTTCATGCTGCCGCTGTTCGACGCCGACTCGGGCGCGCCGCTCGCGCTGCTCGACGGCGCGAGCCTCAACCCCTTCAAAACGGGAGCGGCGGGCGCAGTGGGGGTCGACGCGCTCGCGCGCGAGGACGCGACGACGCTCGCGGTGATCGGCAGCGGCGCGCAGGCCCGCGGCCAGGTCCGGGCGGCGGCCACGGTCCGCGAGTTCGAGACCGTGAACGTCTACTCGCCGACCCACGAGCATCGCGAGTCGTTCGCCGCGACGATGAACGAACGACTCGACCCGGCGGTGGCCGCGGTCGCCTCCAGCGCCGCCGCGGTCGAGGACGCAGACGTGGTCATCACCGCGACGAATAGTTCGGAGCCGGTGTTCGACGGCGACCTCCTCGAAACCGGCGCGCACGTCACCGCGATGGGCCAGTACAACCCGGAGAAACGCGAACTCGATGCGACGACCATCCAGCGCGCGAAATACGTCCCCGACCTCCGCGAGCGCGTGATGCAGGACGCGGGTTCGTTCATCCACGCGGTCGAGGAGAGCGTCGTCAGCGAGGACGCGATCCACGCGGAACTCGGCGAAGTGGTTGCCGGCGAGGCTCCGGGTCGTGAGGCCGACGAGGAGATCACGGTGTTCGACTCGGGCGGGACGGGCATCGAAACCGTCGCGGCCGCCCACCTGCTCTACGAGACGGCGCACGAGAAGGGGCTGGGGACGCCGATCGAGTTCTCGCCGGCGAGTCAGGCGCTTACTGGGGAATGAGGGGATGGCGGGACTATTTCACAAGAACGAGAACTGTCCCGACTGACAACAGAATTGACACTGAAACACCCCAGATTCGAAGCGCTCGGTTGAGTGTACTATTGTCCCTCCAATGATATCCCACGAGCAAGCTTATACCACAAAAAATGCCACCGGCGTATCCGCTAATCAGTCCAATCGTGAATACCGACGCTGAAAACGGGAGTCCTTGTTCTACCAACCCATCCAAACTGCTCAGAACATCCGGAGTCACTCGCAACGCGAGCACGAGAATCAAAACGCCGAGAGCCGCACCCCCCCCCAAGAGTCCGGTCGCATGGTATATTTCTCAGCCATTCGAGTAGCACGGATATAGCTTGCGCAGGATGGAAGAAGTCAATCCTCAGACGTACGGTCCGAGACCGACCGCGCGCACCAGCGGGATCCCGGCTGCGAGCGCGCCGAGGAGGTAGCCGCCGACCGCGCCGCCATTGAGAAGCGGAAGACCGGCGTGTGCGCGGCCCTGCATCACGAACCAGAGCAACGCCACGAGGCCACAGATCGTCCCGATCATCGCCGTGAGTGCGGGCAGAGTGAGCGCGAACCCGGTGACGAGCGGTGATGCGGGCGCGAACACGGCGGCGCTCGCCACCATCACGCCCGGCATCACCGCGTCGCCCAGACCGACGAACAGCGCCTCGCGCTCGTCGAGGCCCGGCCGCTCGGCCGCGTCGTCACCGTCGCTGTTGGCGTCCGCTGTCTCGTCGGTGGCTGCGTCGTCGCCGCCGTCGGACTCGCTTCGCTCACGGCCTTGCCGTTCGCTGTTTCGAGGCGCTCCCTCCGGTCGCACCTCGCCTCGCTCGTCCGACGAGGCGAGCCTCGTTTCGCTCGGCTCGCCGCCGTCCGCTTCGACGGCCCGTCCGTCAGAATCCTCCGCGGTCGAAGGGCTCTCGTCGAGAAACGAATAGGAGAGTGTGAGCGGGATCACGAGGACGACCGGGAGTTTGAGGTCCATCACACCGTCGGCGAGCGCGAGCATGTGTTCGGTGCCGTACACCGAGATGGCGTCGTAGACCGCGAGCGCGACCAAGAGTACGATCGCGGGGAGGAGGCCGAAGCTGATGCCGAACAGTGCGGCCGCGCCCGCACCCATCACGATCCCGGCGGCGTCGATGACGTACCACTCCGGGTAAAAGAGGAGTGCGCCCGCGAGCAGGCCCGCGGCGGCGAGCGCGAGCGGCGAGGTCGCGATCCCGGCGACCGACCAGCCGAGGGGTGCGGGCAGGAGCACCGAGAAGACATAGAGCGAGACGAACCCGGCCGAGAGGATCACGAATCCCCGAAGTACCCAGTCCGCGCCGAGTTTGATCGTTCCGAGCATCACTGCTGTGGCGACGAGGATCGCACCGAGATAGATCGCGCTGTTCGCCGGGTTCGAGGGGTTCTCGACCGCACGGTAGCCCGCGGATTCGAACGGGCCGACGAGCGCGAGCGCGCCCACCTGGACCGCGAGAAAGATCGCGATCGTGGCCGCGCCGGCCGCGACGACCCGCCTGCGCTGGTGCATGGGCCACTCACTCCCGGCGCACCCTTCGGGGTTTCGTTGCGGGCTCGCGGGAATGAGTGTTCGAACGCCGAGCGATGCGAAGAGTTAGGCGGTCGCACACCCTCATTCGGGGAAGGATCGAAGAGTCATGAACCTCCGTTCGTCACGGCCGGCGACGCTCGTCCGGGCGACGATCGCCGAGATCCGCGAGAACCATCTCACCTTTCTGGCCGGGAGTCTCGCCTTCTACGCGTTCGTCTCGCTGGTGCCGCTGTTCGTGCTGGCGTTCGTCGCGGCGACGGTCGTCGGCGGCGAGGCGTTCGCGACGCGGATCACCGAACTCCTCGAATCGACGCTGACCGAGAGCGCGCGCGACCTGCTCGCGGACGTGCTGACCGATCCCTCGGGCCAGACCGGCGCATCGGTGATCGGACTCGTGACGCTGCTGTGGAGCGCACTCAAGCTGTTCCGCGGGCTCGACATCGCGTTCGACGCGATCTACGGCGTGCGGCGGCCGAAATCGTTGCTCGCCCAGCTCCGCGACGGGGCGATCGTCCTCCTCGGCGTGGGGCTCGCGGTCGGCGCGATCGTGCTCACCAGTGCGGCGCTCGCGCTCCTTCCCACGATTCCCTACGTCGAGGGGTTCCATCCGTTGCTTCTCGTGGTTGGGCTCTCGCTCACCTTCCTGCCGCTGTACTACTTCCTGCCGGACGTCGACGTCTCGGTCGTCGAGGTGTTGCCGGGAACGCTGCTCGCGGCACTCGGCTGGACCGTGACCGAGTTCGCCTTCCAGCTCTACGTCGCCTACGCCGGCCAGTACGCCGCCTACGGCGTGATCGGTGGCGTTCTCCTCGTGCTGCTCTGGCTCTACTACAGCGGCCTCGTGCTCCTGCTGGGCGCGGTCGTGAACGTCGTGCTCGCGGGCCGATCGGGGTTTCTCGACGACGAACGCGCGCCGCTCGATGCGTCCCGTGCTCCCGACACCGCTTCCGACGGCGGGCGGTGGCGGTGGTGAGCGCGCCTTCGGCGCGCGAGCCTCACTGGACCGGAGGTCCAGCGGTGGTGAGAGAAGCTTCGCTTCTCGAACGTCGGAAGACGAGCGGAGCGAGTCTTCCGGAAATGAGCAGGCCTCCGGCCTGCGAGCCTCGTCGGGCGAGCGAAGCGAGTCCGGCGGTGGTGAACGTCTCAACCGAGAACGCGAACACAGAACCGCAGGACGCCGTACACTACCAGCGCCCAAAACAGCAGTTCGGCCATCCGATTCGCGGCCACGAACCCATCGAACCCGAACGCGAGCGTCATCGCCAGCACCGCCAGAGCGGTCACGACACCCGCCGCGACACGACGATCGCGCAGGACTGCCATTTCGTCCCCTCTCCAGCTCCGATCGGAAGTCAGTATCGCTCGGACGAGCTATCGACCCTCATCAGTCACTCGGCGTAGAGTCGACTGCCGAGCAACAACGCCGGCTCGTTTCTGGGATCGACCGCGAGATACGGCCGCTCGACCGGTCCAAATACGTCGACCACTTGGCCCACGGTCGAGAGCTCCTGATCGCTGAGCTCGGTCCCGATGTCGGGATGAGTCTCGTCGGGACAGCGGACGATCGCGAGTCCCTGAGCGACCCGGACGACCTCGCCGGCGCGTTTCATTCCCGGAGGACGGCGACGTACGCCGCGACCGCCTGGAGGAGATCGGACTTGCCGGCGTCGTCGGCGTTCTCGATCAGGACTCGCCCCCGAGGTTCGTACTCGCGCGGGTAGGTCTTCTCGCGCTCGATCACCACGTCGTAGCCGACCTGGCCAGCGGCGCGCGCGATCTCGTCGACCGTCGGTGCCGGGACCGCCGCCGACCGGGGGACCCGCCGGCCCTCGCTCCGGCTCAGCTCCCGATCGAGGTAGGCGGGCCAGATGACGTTCTCGACCATGCCGCGTCTTTCCCCCGGCCCCGCGTAAACGTCTTCGGTCCGGGCTGGTTCGGCTCCAGCTTCGAGCGGGTCGGGACGTTATCGGTGTTCCTGCTCTCCGCCGTCGGTGATTCGGCCGGAGCAGGTGGGTGGTGGATCGACCGTCTGCTTGAACTTCCTGAATCGGAGTCCGGACTCCTCGTCGATGTAGATCTGGATGTACTCGTAGTTGCTACAGCGAGCTATTTCCCACGTGAACGTCTCGCTCGCGCCGGATTCCGTTTCGGCTCGGATTCGGTAGCTGCCCTGTTTCGTTATCGGGTTGTCCACGCGCGTCGAGGAGTCGGCGTCGAGATCGAAGGTGTCGTCGAGCAACGCCGAGCCGTTTTTCGTGATCGAAACAGAGAGCGAGTGGGATGCGTCGTCGTCGTTCCAGAGGACGAACTTACCCACGTACCGGGCGTCACCGACGGTGGTCTGTGGGCCGGGAGGTGCAGTCGGCTCCGTCGTTTCGGTCACCGTGGGGTCGATTTCAGCCGTTTCGCCGTCGGTCGTCGCGTCCAGGGTCGTCTCGTTCGGGGTGGTCGATCCGTCTCCGACGGAAGTCGTGGTCCCCTCGGTCGTTTCGGTGTCGGTGGCGGCGGACGTGTTCGCAGCCGTTTCCGACGTGGACTGGATATTACCGGTCGTGGTGGTCGGTGATGACGATTCGTCGCCCGACCGTCCCGCGTTCGTGCATCCGGCCACGAGAGCGGTCGCGCCGAGAGCCGCTCTGCGAACGAAGCGCCGACGGCTCTCGTCCATGTCGTTCGTGGCGAACGGGGCGACAAGTGCTTTGTGGGGGCGATCGATTCGCCCCGCGCCAGACGATCCGCGGTCCGCTACCGGCCGCCACGTTTCGCTCGTCGGCGGTCGTGAGAGCCCGATCGAGTTCGGACGTCCCCTCTCGACAGCACCGCCTCGCACCTTCCGGAAAGCGGTCCGCCCGTCCGCTGGCTATTAGTCGGTCGGTCCCGACGACCGCGTATGAACCGTGTCGCGGCAGTCGGGAACCGTGCCGACCGGGCGCTTGCAGTGGCAGGCGAAACCGTCGCGCTCCCGCGTCGCGTCGACACCCCCACCCATGGTTGAGGCGATCGTCGGCATCGCGGTGCTCGGCCTGATCCTCGGGCTCCTCGCGTGGCGGATCCACGTGAACCGGGCGACAGCGCCGCCCGAACCGGCCCGCCCGGACGGTGGTGAGCGTGCCGACGGTGGCTACCTCCCCGCGAACCCCACCACCGAGGCCGGCACGGAGACCGCGGCAAAGTCGGCGGGGATCACGCGCTGGCTCACGACTGTCGATCACAAGGACATCGGGATCATGTACATCGTCTTCGGGACGATCGCGGGGCTGTGGGGCGGCACCGACGCGATGATGATCCGGACCGAGCTCCTCACCCCCGAAGCCGACATCTGGACCGAGGCGACCTACAACGCGCTCTTCACGACCCACGGGATCACGATGTTGATCCTCTTTGTCACCCCCGTGTTCTTCGGCCTCGCGAACTACTTCCTGCCCATCCTGATCGGGGCCGACGACCTCGCCTTCCCGCGACTCAACGCGCTCGGCTTCTGGCTGTTGCCGCCCGCACTGATCCTCATTCGGGGCGGGCTCGTCATCAACGTCTTCGCGAAGTTCCTCGGCGTCTGGATCCCCGTGGAGGCGATCGAGTTCCTGTTCGCGATCAAGCCTCCCGAGATCGGGTGGTATCTGTACACACCGCTGTCGATCCAGTCGCCGAACCCCCAGGTGGATTTCTTCCTGCTCGGCCTCCACCTGAGCGGGATCGCGACCGTGCTCGCCTCGATCAACTTCATCGTCACCGTGTTCGCCGAGCGCGGCGAGGGCGTCTCGTGGGCCGACCTCGACCTGTTCACGTGGACGCTCGTCACGACGGCGGGGATCGCGCTGTTCGCGTTCTCGCTGCTCGGCAGCGCGATCGTCATGTTGCTGCTCGATCGGAACTTCGGCACGGCCTTCTTCACACTCGACGGCGGCGGGCCGATCCTCTGGCAGCACATCTTCTGGTTCTGGGGCCACCCCGAAGTGTACATCCTCGTCCTCCCCGGGTTCGGGCTGATGAGCTACATCCTCCCGAAGTTCGCCGGACGGACGCTGTTCGGCCGAACCTACGTGATCTACTCGACGTTCGCGATCGGGGTGCTCTCGTTCGGGGTGTGGGCCCATCACATGTTCTCCACGGGGATCGATCCGCGGATCCGCGCGAGCTTCATGGCGGTCTCGCTCGCGATCGCGATCCCGAGCGCGATCAAGGAGTTCAACTGGATCACGACGATCTGGAAGGGGCGAGTCAGGCTAACCGCGCCGATGATCTTCTGTGTCGGCGGGCTCAGCACGTTCGTGATCGGCGGCATCACGGGGGTGTTCCTCGCCTCGATCCCGGTGGACCTGCTGTATCACGACACCTACTACGTCGTGGGACACTTCCACATGATCCTGATGGGCGTCATCCCGTTCATGATGATGGCGGCGAGTTACTACTGGTTCCCGATCCTCACCGAGCGGATGTACGACCGGCCGCTCGCCCGGTTTCAGGCCGTGCTGATGGTGGTCGGCGTGATCGTGACCTTCGGCGCGATGCTCATTACTGGTGCGCTCGGGCTGCCGCGGCGGTTCGCGAGCTACCCCGCGGAGTTCGCGCCGCTGATGGAGATCACGACGATCGGGGCGTACGTCGTCGGGATCAGCGTAATGTTGTGGGTGTGGAACATGCTCAAATCCTACTTCTGGGGCTCGCGGATCACCGAGGCCGACGTCTGGGATCTGAAGGAGGTCGGCCAGTTCACTCGCGAGTGGCAGCACTTCGAGGCGCAGCTCCGCGAGCGCTACGCGACCGATGGTTCGGGTACGCCGAGCGAGTCATCCGGGAGTGAGAGCGAGAGATGAGCAGCGACGACGAACTGGAGGGTAGCGACGAGAAGGACCTGCGAGAGCACTTCGCGCCGGTCGCGCGCAGCGCCCGGCGGGCGGTCACGAGCCGAACCCTTCAGGTCTACACGATCGCGTTCGTCGGCGTGGTGGTCCTCTCGGCCAGCATCGGCCCCACCGTCGTCGGTGCGTACGCGGTGTTTCAGGAGGACTTCGACCTGTGTAGCGATCCGTACATCGAGGTCCTGCCGCCGGAGGACACCGAGGCGGTCGACGCCGGAGCGGAACCGCCGGAGTTCGAGCGGCTCGACTTCGCGGCGCTGACCGCCGACGAACAGCGTGCGTTCCGCGCGGCGCTCGACGAGGCGAGCAACGAGCACCCGATCGAGGGGGAGAGCGTCGAGCACCTCGACGCGTTCCGCGACGGCGTCCTCGTCGAATACGAGGGCGCTGAATACTACGTGGCGATCACCTCCAACAACGAGTGTGTGACGGCTGGCGCGGTCCGCTTCCCGCTCTCGATCGCGGGCCTCGTGATCGGTAGCGGGATGGTCGTCGCGCCGGAGCTACAGCGCCGCTTCGGCCGAAAGGAGGACAAAGGTAATGAGTGAGTACGAGATCCACCGACCGAGCTTTTCGGGCACGACGCGAAACGACTGGGAGTTCCCCTCCGAGGTGGACTTCGACACCGAGGACCTCCCCGCGGCCGCCGATCGCTTCCTGCTCTCGAAATCCGGGTTCGACGAGCCCGGGGCGTTCGAGGACCTCGCGCTGCCGGTGGTCACCTCGCGGGGCGAACTCAGCTACAACGCGCTCTGGGCCGCGAAACGAGGCCCGTACAGCGTCGAGCGGATCGACGGGCTCGACGCCGAGACCAGACAGGAAGTCGAGGAACTCGTCGACGACCTCGGCCACGAGCACTTCGGGGGGTTCGACGACGTCACGCTACCCGCCGCACGGAGGGAGATCGCGCTCTCGAACGATGAACTCGACGAGGACGACGAAGGCATCGGCGGGTTCGTGACGGCAGGTCACGCGACGCCGACCCCGACGCGGGCCGCCATCGGCCTTCTCGCTCTCGTCGGGGCGTCCGTCGCGATCGATCGGCTCCGGCGCTGATTCACCCGTCCACCACCGATCACGGTCGATGGCTCGACGGGTCGAGTCGTCGTCCCGGGGCGTGTCTCGCGCTGGGCGGTCACTGGAACGTCGTCCCGACGAAGGCGACCTCGACGCGCGGCTCGGCGTACTCGAAGACGAGGCCGAGCACGAACCCGTAGAGACACTGGCCGACGAACGTGAGCACGAGAAAGAGCAGGAGCTCGATGCCGGTCTGACCCGAGTAGAAGGCGATCGCGAACCCGGACCAGCCGATCGCCGCGAACGTGATCCCGCTGACTGCCATCCGCCAGCCAGGCAGGTAGTGATGGAGCGAGGCGAAGAGGAACGGCCACGTCGTCATCCCGCCAGCGACGAAGATCGCGAAGCCGACCCGCGGGTTGCCCTCGCCGACGATCGGATCGCCGATCCCGGCGAGCCCCGCGAGTTCGCCGAACTGAGTCGGCTCGAACGCACCGAGGACGACCGCGAGGGCGAGCAGCGCCGAGAACGCGAGGGTGCCGAGCCCGCCCGCGATCGCACCCACGAGCCCGCCGACGACGATCCGCCGGAGGTCGGTGAGCGCCTCGCCCTCGGATTCGCCCGTCACCCACTCGATGAACCCGCCGGCGTCGACCATGCCCGTGGGTTCGCCCCCCGGGCGCAAAAAGACTCCCACCGCGCACTCCTCACGGCCTCCGTTCTGGCATCCCCGGCACCGACGGCCGCCGTCAGTAGATACTTGTGCGCGCCAGGCGATGATCGCCCAATGGCACGCAGGCGCGCGACAGTCGGGGGAGCGCTCGCCGCCGCGCTGGTGCTCGCCGTCGAACCGGCCGCAGCCCAGTCGATCAACCGGGCGCTGATCCAGAACCTGAATCGCCAGCTCCTCTACGTCGCCGCCCCGCTCGCGATCCTCGTCGAGACCATCCTCTTTTACGCGGTCTGGCGGTACCGAGACAACCACGACCCCACCCCCACGAAGGAGAACCGCTCGCTCGAAATCACGTGGACCCTCGCGACCGCGATCGTCCTGCTGTTCGTGGGGTTCGCGTCGTTCAACGTCCTGTTGAGTCCCTACATCTCGCCGAGCTACGGCGACGCGAGCGTCCAGACGAACGCCTCGGAGCAGGCCCTCCAGGGCGCGGTCGTGCCCGACGATCCCGACGCGATCGAGGTCGAGGTGGTCGCGTACCGCTGGGGCTGGGAGTTCGTCTACCCCGAGGCGAACGTCTCCACGCAGAACACGTCGGTGATTCCGGCGAACACCGACGTCTACTACCACATCACCGCGCGGGAGGTGATACACGCGTTCCATGCACCCGAACTCGGCCTCAAACAGGACGCGATCCCCGGCCAGTACAACACCATCCGAACGAGCGTGGGCGCGACCGGCGAGTACCGGGTCTACTGCTCGGAGTTCTGCGGGGCGGGCCACTCCCGGATGTACGCGAACGTCACGGTCAGAAGCGAGGAGCGATATCGGGCGTGGCTCGACGAGCAGCGATCCGGAAACGCCACCGGGTCGGCCGACTCGTCGAACGCGACGAGTTCGCAGAGGGCAGCGCAGCGCGCACCCGTCCAAGTGGGGGACGACGGTCGGTCTTCCACCAGTCACGCGCCAGCGGAACCCGCGACGGCGGCGAGGCCGTGACGCGATCGACGCCTGGACGCCTCAGAACCCGGCGACCGTGCCGTCCTTCCGCGGTTCGGTCGCACCCGAGAGCACCCCATCTTTGTTTCTCGCGATCTGCGCGCCGCCGAACAGCGTCGGCGCGAGCACGCGGACGTCGTGGCCCATTCGAGTGAGCTTCGTCGCGAGATTGCCGTCGATCCGGCCCTCGACCGCGAGCGAGCCGTCCTCGCGGTAGCGCCATCGGGGGCGATCGAGCGCGGCCTGGAGCGGCAGGTCGTGATCGACGAGATTGCTGACGACCTGGACGTGACCCTGGGGCTGCATGTACCCACCCATCACGCCGAACGCCGCCCAGTCGTCTTCCTGGGTATCGGGCGCGAGATCCACGATGCCGGGGATCAGCGTGTGAAACGGTCGCTTCTCGGGTTCGAGACTGTTCGGATGGTCCGGATCGAGCGAGAACGACGCGCCGCGGTTCTGGAGGGCGATCCCGGTGTCGCCAGCGACGAGACCGGAGCCGAACCCGGCGAACCGGGAGTTGATGAACGAAACCACGTTGCCCGCGTCGTCGGCGACGCAGAGCAACACGGTGTCGGAATCCTCGGCGCGCGCGTCGGGGACGCCGAAGCTCACGTCGCTCGCGGTCGCGTCGACGTCCGCGGCACGCTGCCGCGCCCACTCGCTGGAGGCGAGCGGCGGGACGTCCTCGTAGGTGGGGTCGGTGACGTAGCGGTGGCCGTCGTGGAACGCACGCTTCGTGGCCTCCGCGAAGTAGTGGACGCGCTCGGGCGAGTCGATGGGGTGTTCGCCCGCGCCGACTGCCGCGGCGACGTTGAGCGCTTCGAGCGCGATCAGTCCCTGATTGTTCGGCGGGAGCTCGTACACCTCCGCGCCGTTGTACCGCGTCGAGACGGGATCGGGGAACTCGGGTTCGAAGCCCGCGAGGTCCTCGCGGGTGAGGAAGCCGCCCTTCGCCTGAACCTCGCTCGCGATTTGTTCGGCGATCTCGCCCTCGTACACGGCGTCAGCGCCCCGTTCGGCGATCGTCCGAAGACTCTCGCCGAGATCGGGGAGGCACATGCGCTCGCCGACGCCCGGAGCTTCGCCGTCCTTCAGATAGGCGTCGGCGGCGTGCTCGTCGGTGAACAGGTCCTCTGCGGCCTGCCAGTGGTGGGCGATGACCTCCGAGACGGGGTAGCCCTCGGTGGCGTAGCCGATCGCGGGCTGGAGCACCTCGGCGAGCGAGCGGCGGCCGTGGCGCTCGACGGTCGCCTCCCAGCCCCGTGCGGTGCCGGGCACGGTGACGGCGTGGGGGCCGAGAAACGGCATGCCGAGTTCGTCGGCGGCGTCGCTGTCATCGACCGCGTAGCCGCGCTCGCTGGGGTACCACTCCGAGGGATCGTCGTGCTCGCGGATCGCGGCACGGACGTTTTCGATGGTCGCCTCGCGTGGCGCGCCGCCGCAGGCTCGCATCGCGCCGGTCTCGCCGTCGGCGGTTCGGTAGAGCGCGAACGCGTCGCCGCCCAGTCCGGTGCTCGTCGGCTCGACCACGTTGAGCGCCGCGGCGGTGGCGACGGCGGCGTCGAAGGCGTTGCCGCCCTCACGCAGGATCTCGACGCCGGCCTCCGCGGCGAGCGGCTGACTGGTGGCGACGACGCCGCGCTCGGCATACACGGTCGATCGGCGCGACGTGAACCGGTCGAGGTCGGGCGCTGGCATTACGGGTCCTTACACCGAGACCAGCCTAAAGGACCCACCGGACACATTCGGGGTGAACGTTATCGGCCGACATATCGTCGGACCGAGCATGACGTTCTCGATCTGTGTTCGCGAGACGACTGGCGCGGGAACGACCTTCGGCGTCGGCGTCGCGACCGACGCACCGGCGGTCGGCGCGTTGGCACCGCACGTCAGCCACGACGGTGTCGTCAGCACCCAGAGCTTCGTCAACGTGCGGCTGGGCCGGCGCGGCGTCGCGCTGCTGCCCGATCTCGGCGTCGACGACGCACTCGACGGACTGCTGGCCCGCGACGATCACGCCGACCTCCGGCAGGTCCACGGGCTCGACGCGCGCGGCAACGCCCACGCCGTCTCCGGCGAGGGATGTGAGGGGTGGTTCGGCCACCAGGTCCACGCCGACCGCGGCGTCACCGTCGCCGGGAACATGCTCGTCGGCGGGGATACCCTCGATGCGCTCGTCGAGACGTTCACCGAGCGGGATTCCCACGATGACGTGGTCGCGAAACTGATCGACGCGCTCGCGGCGGGCAAGGCAGCCGGCGGGGACAAGCGAGGCCACACCTCCGCTGCGGTCGCGGTGAAGGCCCCCGAAACCACGGCGTACCACGATCTCCGGGTCGACGCCCACGACGAACCGATCGCGGAGCTCCGGCGAGTGTACGAAACGGCGAAGGCGGCCAGCGACGGGTTCAGCGAGTCCTCGAAGGACCGGATCTTCGACTGACGGGGCTCCGGAACGGGGCCGGGCAGTGCTCACCGTGCCGGAACCGATCGAATGCGCCGGAACCGATCGGTCACGTTCACTCCTCGACCCGGTGGCAGGCCGCCGTGTGACCGGGGGACGCCTCCCGGCTTTGCGGAATCTCGCGCTCGCACGGCGAGGGGAACGCCTCGGCGACGACCGACTCCGCGCGGTCGCGGTTGCCGGCCGCGAGCTCGTCGGCGGCTTCGCGGACGGCGTCGGCCGCTTCCGGCGGCAGGTCGGCGGGATCGCGGGACAGCAGCTGTTCGACGAAGTACCCGGCGACGCTTCCCTCGTCGGTGCCCCGACCTTCCGAACGGAGGCGGTCCTTCGCTGCTTCGCGATCGAGCTCCGCCGAGAGCACCTGATTCCGGAACGAGAACGCGTCGCGGAACTCGTCCTCGGTTCCGGCCCACTCCTCGGGCGGGATCACGACCGGACACCGGGTGTGGAACCGACAGCCGGAGGGCGGGTCCATCGGTGATGGCACCGTCCCTTCGAGGATGATGCGCTCGTCGCGGTCGCCGGGATCGATCCGCGGGACCGCCGACAGCAGCGATCGCGTGTAGGGGTGGGCGGGATCGTCGAACAGCTCGTCGACCGGCGCGGTCTCGACGATCTCGCCGAGGTACATCACGGCGACCCGGTCGGCGACGTGGCGCACCACGCTCAGATCGTGGGCGATGAACACCAGGGAGAGACCGAGGTCGGCCTGGAGCTCGTCGAGCAGGTTCAAGATTTGCGCCTGAACCGAAACGTCGAGCGCGCTCACCGGCTCGTCGGCGATGATGAGTTCGGGTTCGAGCGACAGCGCCCGTGCGATGCCGACGCGCTGTTGCTGGCCGCCGGAGAACTGGTGTGGGTAGCGGGTGGCGTGGCCCGGCTTCAGCCCGACGCGTTCGAGGAGGCCACGTGCACGCTCCGTGCGGTCGTCGGCGTCCGTACCGATGTCGTGGACCTCCATCGGCGCGGTCAGGATCTCGCCGACGGTCTGGCGCGGGTTCAGCGCCGCCAGCGGGTCCTGAAAGATCATCTGGAGGTCGCGGCGATACGGCCGCATTTCGCCGGCCGAGAGTCCGGTGAGCTCCTCGCCGTCGTAGTGGACCGATCCCGCGGTCGCGTCGTCGAGGTTGAGGATCGTCCGGCCGAGCGTCGACTTGCCACAGCCGGACTCGCCGACGACCGCGAGCGTCTCGCCCTCTCTCACGGTGAGATCGACGCCGTCGACCGCCCGGACGGCCGCGTCGTTGCCGACGAGTCGGTCGAGCACGCCGCCGGACTGATCGAAGTGTTTCTTCAACCCCTCGACCGCGAGCAGGGGGTCGTCGGTGCGCTCGTCGGTTCGGGTCGTCTGGAGGCTCATAGCTGCTCCTCCTCGGGTCCACGGCGGAGACAGGCCGCCTCGTGGTCGCCCCACCCCTCGCCGGGCGTCGCCCCGGCGTCGAGGGTCCGTCCGACCGGTCTGAAGTCGGGCGGAACCTCGTAACACTCGCGTTTCGCCTCGGGACACCGCGGCGCGAAGTGGCAGGCGTAGGGGATGTCGATCAGGTCGGGGACGTTCCCCTCGATCGGCTGAAGATCCTCCATCGGGGTGTCGAGTCGCGGCGTGCTGGCGATCAGCCCCTGGGTGTAGGGGTGCTGGGGGTTGTCGAACAGCTCGCGGGCCTCCGCGCGCTCGACGATCTCGCCGGCGTACATCACGTTCACCCGGTCGCAGACCTCGGCGACCACCGAGAGGTCGTGGGTGATGAGCAGGATCGAGGTGTCGAAGGCCTCTCTCAGCGCCCGGAGTTCGTCGAGGATCTGGGCCTGGATCGTGACGTCCAGAGCAGTGGTGGGCTCGTCGGCGATCAGGAGATCGGGCTCGGCCGCGAGCGCCATCGCGATCATCGCGCGCTGGCGCATCCCGCCCGAGAACTCGTGGGGGTAGTCGACCGCCCGGCTCTCGGGTTCGGGGATCTCGACGGTTTCGAGCATCTCGATCGCGCGCCGCCACGCCTCGCCGTCCTTCGCCGCGCCGAGGATCTTGCGTTTGACCTCCGCCGGCAGGCGCGTCGACTCGCCGCCGTGGCCGTGGAGCCGGACCGACTCGGCGATCTGCTCGCCCACCGTCAGGGTGGGGTTGAGGCTGTTCATCGGGTCCTGAAACACCATCGAGATCGCCCCGCCGCGCACCTCGCGGCGCTCGGCTTCGGCCATCGACAGCAGCGACTCGTCGTGGAGCCGGACGTCGCCGCCAGCGATCTCGCCTGGCTCCTCGACGATGCCGGCGATACTGTCGGCGAGCACGCTCTTGCCGGAGCCGGACTCGCCGACCAGCCCCACGATCTCGCCCGATCGAATGGTGAGATCGACCTCGTTCACGGCGTCGACGGTGCCCCGTGGGGTCGGGAACCTGGTGTGGAGCCCGTCGATTTCGAGCAGGCTCATCGTCCCTCGACCTCCCCTTCGCTCACGTCGAAGACGTCGCGCAGCCCGTCACCGAGCGTGTTGAACGCGAGTACGACGATCATGATGGCGAAGCCCGGCATCACGCTGATCCACCACGCCTGGCTGATGAACTGCCGGCCGTCCGACAGCAGGAGGCCCCACGTCGGCGTGGTCGGCTTGACCCCGAGCCCGAGGAAGGAGAGGCCGGCCTCCGCGAGGATCGCGAGCGGGATCATCAGCGTCGCCTGGACGATCAGCGGCGCGACCGCGTTCGGCAGGATCTCGCGGGTCATGATCCGCCGGTCACTCATCCCGATCGCGCGCGCCGCGGTGACGTACTCCTCCTCGCGCAGCGAGAGCACCTCGCCACGGACCAGCCGCGCGAAGTCGTCGATGTACGCGATCCCGATGGCGATGATGACGTTCTGGACGCCAAGTCCGCCGGAGATGGCGATGATCCCGACCCCGAGGATGAGTTCGGGGAACGCCCACTGGAAGTCGACGTACCGCATCAGCGCGCTGTCGATCCAGCCGCCGTAAAAGCCGGCGAGCAGCCCGATCGACGTGCCGAGCGTGAACGCCACCGCGACGGTGGCGAGCGCGACGAGCAGGGAGACGCGCGCGCCGTAGATGATGCGCGAGAGCAGGTCGTGGCCGATCGAGTCGGTGCCGAGGGGATGCCAGACCCGCTCGGTGCCGGGATCGCCGTCGTAGTTGCCGACCGAGTAGCTGTTCGGCTCCTGCATCAGCCCGTAGGTCGCGTCGGGGTCGTGGGGCGCGATCATCGGTGCGAACGCCGCGACCAGCACGAACAGGACGACGACCACGGCCCCGAACAGCGCCAGCTTGTCCGCCAGCAACCCCTCGACGATGCGCTGACGGGTGGTGCGGTGTTCCTCGACCGACTCGTCCGTGTCGCGGTACTCGGGCGGGACGTCCGCCGGCCCCGGTTCGGCGGGCGTGTTCGGCCCGACGCCCGGTTCGGTGGCGTCGCTCATGCCTGCTGCCCTCCCTCGTAGCCGATGCGCGGGTCGATCACGGTGTACACGAGATCGACCGCGAGGTTCGTGAACACCATCACGGCGGCGACCAGCAGGATGACCGCCTGGGTCACCGGGTAGTTGCGGTCGAGCATCGAGTCGACCAGCAGCCGGCCGAGCCCCTGGATGCCGAACACGATCTCGACGGTGACGCTCCCGACGAGCACGAGCGCGAGCTGGATCCCCGCGACCGTGACGACCGGGATCAGCGCGTTCTGGAGCGCGTGCTTGTAGAGGGCGACCCGGCTGGTGACCCCCTTCGCGCGTGCGGTTCGCATGTACGGCTCGTTCATGACTTCGAGCAGCGACGACCGCATCATCCGCATCACGACCGCGGCGTACGGCAGCCCGACCGCGATCCCCGGCAGCAGAATGCTCTTGAGCCACGGCACGATCCCCTCGCTCGGCGGCGTGTAGCCGAAGACCGGCAGCACGTTCAGCCAGACGCCGAACACGAGCGCGAGCAGGATGCCGACGAAGAAGGCGGGCATCGAGACGCCGAGAAACGCCGTGATCGTCGCGACGTAGTCCGCGGGCTCGCCCTTCCGGGTCGCGCTCACGATGCCGGCCGGAACGGCGATACCGAGCCCGACGACGATGGCGAACAGGGCGATCGAGGCCGTCCGCGGTGCGGCCTGGCCCACGAGCGTCGCGACCGGCTGGCTCGTGCTCAGGCTCTGGCCGAACTGGAACGTCGCCATGTCGACCAACCAGTCGACGTACTGGACGTACAGCGGCTGGTTCAGCCCGAGCTCGGTGCGCAGCGCGGCGACCGCTTCCGGGGTCGCCTCCTGGCCGAGCATGGTGCGGACGGGACCACCGGGGATGAGCCGGAGCCCGAAGAACACCGTGGTGGCGACCATCCACATCACGAAGACGGCGTGGGCGACTCGTTTCGCGACGTATCGGCGCATGCTACTCGTCGACCCACGTCGTGTGGAAGTTGCGGAGGTAGGGGATGTGGGTGAACCCCTTCACGTTCGAGCGCTTCGCCGCGATGTCGTCCTGATGCATCAGGTAGGCGTGTGGCACCTGCTCGATCAGCCGGTCTTCGAGCGTCCGGAGCACCTGCTTGCGCTGCTCGCGGTCGGTCGTCCGGCGTTGCTCCGCCAGCAGTTCGTGGACGCGGTCGTCGACGAAGTTGACCCAGTTCCAGACGCCGCCCTCTTCGGGCTTGCGGTAGAAGTTGTACAGCGACTGGTCCGGGTCGGGATCGCCGACACTGCCGCTGATGGTGGTGTCGTAGTTGCCCTTCTCGTAGCGCTCCCAGTAGGTCGAACTCGTGACCTGCTCGATGTTCACCGAAAAGCCCGCCTCGTTCAGCTGCTGGCGGATCGCCTTCGCGCCGCGCAGGTTGCTCTTGGTCGCGAGAATACTGAACGAAGCGCCCATCGCTCCCGACTCCTCCAACAGCTGCTTTCCCCGCTCGGGATCGTGGTTCTGCACCTCGGGCTTGTCGTCGCGCCACACCCAGTTGGTCGCCTTGTTGATCGGGCCGACATCGGGGAGGGCGTTGCCGAAGTACGCCGTCTTCACGAACGCCTCGTTGTCGATGGATTTGGCGATCCCGAGCCGTGCCTTTCGGGAGCCGAACGGTTCGCGGCGCTCGTTCATCGCGAAGCCGTACCAGTTGACGCCTGGCGCGGCGAGCTTGCTCACGCCGTCGGCGTTCTCGACCTTGCTGACGTTCTGGAGCGGCACGAGGTTCGAGAACTCCACGTCGCCGCTCCGGAGCGCGTTGACCAGCGTCGCCGGCTCCGGGATCGGCTGGATGTCCACGCCGTCGAGGTACGGCAGCGAGTTGCCCTCCGCGTCCGTCCCGAAGTAGTCGTCGAACGCGTCGAGCGTGATCCCGGAGCCGACCTGGTGCTCCGTCACCTCGAACGGCCCGGTGCCGACGGGCGTGACCTTGTACTGGTCCGCACCCATCTCCTCGATCGCCTCCTCGTTCACGATGGTCGCGGCGCGACCCGGACCGCGCGACAGGTAGATGAGCGCGGGGGCCATCGCCTGCTCGAACCCGAGCTCGACGGTGTAGTCGTCCTTCACCACGACGCCGCCGTCGTCGACGGGTTTCAGCGTCGTGAGCTTCGAGGCGGCGGGGGCCTCCTGGGAGATGGTCCGGTTGATCGTGTACTTCACGTCCTCGGCGGTGAAGTCGGTCCCGTTGTGGAATTTGACGCCCTCCCGCAGATCGAACGTGTACGTCGTGCCGTCGTTGCTGACCTCCCAGTCCTTCGCGAGATCGCCCCGAACGGTGAGGTCCTGTTCGAGCGTGACGAGCCCATTGAACACGTTGCCGGTGACCTGGAAGTACTGGCCGACGCTGATGTACGGCGGATCGAGCACGTCGATGCTCCCGGTGTACCACGCGGCGGAGAGGCGACCGCCGCGCTGGTTCGACGAGGGCGTCGCCGTCGCTTCGCTGCCGTTCCCACCCGCACCGGATCCGTTGCCGGAGCCACCGGAACCGCCGCCGTCGCTGGAGCCGTTGCCCGAACCGCCGCTGCCGCCGCTCTCGCCACCGCCGCCGGTACAGCCCGCGAGGGCCGCCATGCCCGCCGCACCGAGTAGTTCGATCGTCGTCCGTCTATCGACGACCGGCCCGCTCAGGTCCGCGTCGGTGATGGTGTCATCTGATCCCATGGGACGATGGTACGGAGTGAGACACTTCGCTGTACACCCGAATATAGCCGGGGCGAACGGCGCACGCCTCGCGGGTCCCGAGCAAGGTTCAATTCGGTGGGGTCCGAAGGGGGTCCAATGCGAGAAGTGACTCTCCGGATTCGCCACCACGGCGAGCCCGAGAGCGATCTCAGCGCCGACCATCCCGACCTCACGCTCAAGTCGGTGTCGTCGATGACCGGGAGCGCCGCCGAACGCAAGCGCATCATCGAGATCTCGGGCCCGGCGGCGTCGATCGAGGGGTTCCTCGCCGACTTCACGGCGGCCGACGCCGTGCTCGACGCGTCGCCGCTGACGCCGCTCGACGTCCCGCGGGTGCTGATCGACATCACGTACGACAGCTACCGGTGGGACAGCATCTCCCAGCGCCTCGCCGACATGGGCGTTCACTACCGGACCGGCACGACGATCACCGCCGGCTGGGAGCGCTGGACGGTGTACCTCGACGACGGCGACGACCTCCACGAGATCATCGACTCGCTCGAACGCGCGGGCAACGAGACCGACCTCGTCCGGAGTGTCGAACTCGACGAGGTGAACGAGCGCGAGCAGCTCGAACTCTCCCCGGTCGTCGACGAGCTGACGCGTCGCCAGGCGGAAGTCCTCGGCACCGCGATCGAGCTCGGCTACTACCAGCGCAAGACCGACACCAGCATCGAGGACATCGCCGCCGCCGTCGGCATCGCCTCCACGACGGCGTGGGAACACCTCGCGCGAGCCGAGTCGAAGGTGATGACCGCGGTCGGGAACCACCTCGCCTCAGTCGGTCGCGGGTCCCCGGACCGATAGCACGATCCCGAGCACCGACGCGAGCGACGCGAACACCGCGAGCACG
This sequence comes from Halococcus agarilyticus, assembly GCF_000334895.1. Classification (NCBI taxonomy): domain Archaea; kingdom Methanobacteriati; phylum Methanobacteriota; class Halobacteria; order Halobacteriales; family Halococcaceae; genus Halococcus; species Halococcus agarilyticus. Next base: position 82,536 of record NZ_BAFM01000004.1, read on the forward strand.
ACGAACAGCGCCGTGGGCGAGGCGTACTGGAGCACGACGCCCGCGACCGCGGCACCCAGCGCACCGACCCCGAACACGCCGAGGTAGGTGTAGCCGTACGAGAGGCCGCGAGCACCGGGCGGAGTGTACGCCGCGACGGTGGCCTGGTAGAGCGGCTGGACGACGAACAGGAAGAAACCGAGGGCGAAGCTCACCGCGAGCAACGGCCCCAGCCCGGCGGCGCTCGCGGGAACGAACGCCAGCGCAAGCACCGCGAGCACGCCGAACGCGACCGCGATCCCGCGAGCGTTCTCCATCCGATCGGTCAGCTTGCCGCCGACGTACTGGCCCGCCATCCCGACGGTCAACAGCCCGGCGTAGAGGTATCGTGCGGGTTCGAGGCTCTCGCCAGCCACCTCCACCGGCGCGAACAGCGCGAGGCCGGAGAGGAGGTCGGGGAGGAAGGTGAGCACGCCGCGGTAGTACAGCCCGGAGAGCATGACGACGCCGAAGACGGCGACGAACCACCCCGAGAACAGCGTTCGGGAGTCCACCACCAGCTCCGACACCGAGGTCACGCCGCCGTCCGCGCGGGCGTCGCCCGCGCCGTCGGCTCCGACCGCGGCCGCCTCGTCGATGTCGACCCGGAGCGCGACCAGCGCGGCGGCGAAGGCGGGCATCGCGAGCACGACCACGACCGTCTGCCAGTCGAGCACGAGCAGGAGGAGCGTGGTCATCAGCGGGCCGACCGCGATGCCGAGGTTGCCGGCCATCCCGTGGTAGGCGAACGCGCTCCCCTGCTCGGTGACGCCCTTGCTGAGCAGCGCGAGCCCCGAGGGGTGGTAGACGCTGGCCGCCACGCCCCACAGGACCAGCGCGAGCGCGACGACCCACAGCGAAGGAGCGACGCCGAGCAGCGCGAACGCGCCGCCCATCCCGAGGAGACAGCCCGCGATCAGCCGCCTGGAACCGTACGCGTCCGCGAGGACGCCGCCGGGCAACGCTCCGATCCCGAACAGCGCGTAGCCCGCCGAGACGACCACCCCGATCGCCGCCTGGGTGGTCCCGAACTCGGCGAGCCAGACCGGCACGAGGATCGGAATCGAGAGCTCGAACGTGTGGACCATCGCGTGCGCCAGCATGGCGAGCCCCACGATGGTCCGATCGTTGTCGTTCATTCGTGCGTCGTTCGTTTCGATCTATACCGGCCGATGACCTAAACCGTGACCCGGATGGAGCCGGGGTTGTCCGTCGAGCAGCGAGGGATCATCGCGGGGTCAGGTCCGACCGCCACGCCCGATCCCGCCAGGCCTCACGGGCCTCAAAGGACCGGTGTGACCGACGCGCCGACGTAGAGGACGACGACGAGGAACACCCAGACCACGTCGACGAAGTGCCAGTACAGCGATACCGTGGCGATCGAGGTGTCGCGGCCGGGCTCGTACTGGCCGAGGTGGGCGCGCGCGACGAGGATCCCCAGGAGAACGGTCCCGAGCGCGACGTGGAGGCCGTGAAGTCCGGTGAGCGCGTAGAAGGCGCTCCCGAAGATCCCCGATGTGATGGTGAACCCCTCGACCACGACGAGCTCGTGGTACTCGTAGACCTGGCCGGCAACGAACAGCAGGCCGAGCACGAGCGTCGTCACGAGCAAGAACCCGAACCGCCGGTCGTTGCCCTCTTCGAGCGCCGAGTGAGCGTAATGGAGCGTGAAGCTGCTCACCACGAGGAGCGCGGTGTTCACCACCAGCACCGTGCTGAGGAGTGGCGGGATCTCACCGGGCGGCCAGCCGCCCGCCCGGATGAAGAAGTAGTAGATGAACCCGCCGGCGAAGGTGAACACGTCAGTTCCGAGAAAGAGGAGCATCGCCGCCCGGAGCGGCCCCGGTTCGCGCCCCTCGGTGCGTGTCCGGAAGTCGGCGATGAACGCCTGATACAGCCAGCCGAACAGCCCGATCAGGAAGACGAGCCCGCCGCCACCGATCACGCTTGGCCCGACGAACCCGGGAACGAGCGCGACCTCGCCGTGGCCGAACAGGTAGAGTCCGGCCCCCAGATAGAGCCCGGTGGCCCCGATCGCACAGACGATCGGCCACCACGACGACTCGCTCCGCCCGAGCGGGAAGTCCATGCCGACGGGCGGCTCGTGGGTGTCGTGTTCTTCGGTCTCGCTCGCCGATCCCATACCGTCGGTTGTGTGCAGGCCAGCAAAAACCCCCTGGCTGTGCGTCACCGATGGGGCGGCCCGTGGGTCGGCCGCCGGTCGATCGGTCCGACGCAGGCGGCCGATTTATCTGCCGACCGGACGTACCCGAATCGACCGATCGATCATGTCCGCACCGAACGCGTCGGCCGTCGTCTCGCCCTCGTGGCGGGTCGCGGTCGGCCTCGTCGCCGCCACAGTTGGCTTTCTCGCCGTTCTCGTCGGCGTCGCGCTCTACGCGTGGGGCGAGATCCACACGGTGTATCGCGTGCCGACGCTGGTCGTCCCAGTGATAGGTCTCGCGAGCGTCGTCGCCGGGAGCGTGCTGATCGGGCGCGAGCGCACGAACGGCTGAGATCACGCTCAGACGGCGCAGCACGTTGTAGAGATGTTTATAAGTCGGTCGATCCGATATCGCCGAACACCTCATCTGTTCGATAAAGTGTGTAGACTGAGCGCCTAAACGGTTATATCAACGTCACACATCGAGCATGATATGGTGAGCTTGCTTCGAATACTAACCAAAATATATCATTATTCGCATCCCGTGATCGGGTTCTGTGGTCTGACAGCGACAGTCGTACTATACAGCCCTGGAACTCACCTGATCACTGTCGGGCCGATGCGCTTGGACGTTTTCTATATTGTAGTGATCGCGTTCGGATCGTTGCTGATACTGTCTGCGATCGATAAGTATGACCCCGAAGAGTACGGTCTCGGTTCGTCGAAGGCTGATAGATAGTGTTTCGCCGCTGGGACATCGAGAAGCGACGAACGGTTGTGTGATTTTCACGATACCTTCGATCGGCGAGCTACGCCTCGTCGTCCGCGTCGGGTCGCTCGCCGGTCGCGAACGCGGCGATCGCCGTGGCGGTCTCGGAGTGGCCCGTTTTCTGGCTCTCGGCGATGATCCGCCCGGTGAGATACGTGGTTCCCGTGAGCACGACGAACGGCACGACGAGGAGCGCCTGGCTGACCACCGTCGCGATCGGGGTCGAGCCGACGGTGGTGACGGCGAACAGCAGGACGAAGAACAGCAACATGCCGAGCGGAATGACGTTGACGGTGAGATCGAGCAGCGTTTCGCGGTCGAAGACTCGCTCTGCCATCGCCGATGCGTACACGCCGAAGCGTCATGTAACTACCGAGAGACGCGTGGTCGACGGTTCCCCGCTTCCGTCCCGGATCGTCGTGGTCGGAACAAGGGGAACTATTTGTGTACCCGCCGAGCAGACGATGCATGGGATTCACGCCGATCGAGGAGTACGGGGTCATCGGGAACCTCGAGACCTGCCCGCTGATCGGGAGCGACGGCTCGATCGACTGGTGCTGTTTCCCCCACATCGAATCGTCGAGCGTCTTCGCCGGCATCCTCGACGAGGACGGTGGAGGGCACTTCGCCATCCAGCCGAGCGGCGAGTTCGAGTCGAGCCAGGAGTACGTCACCCGAACCAACGTGCTCCGGACGACCTTCGAGACCGATTCGGGGACGATGGTGGTGACCGACTTCATGCCCGTGGCCGACGGGGTGGAGCTCGGCCACACAACGAGTGCGATCTACCGGAAGGTGGCCTGCACCGAGGGCGACGTCGAGTTCGACGTCGAGTTCGATCCCCGCTTCGACTACGAGCGCGTCGGCACCACGGTCGAGCAGACCCACGAGGGCGTCCTCGCGCGTGGCAACGGCGAACAGCTCTACCTCTGGAGCCAGGCGTCGTTTCACGCCTCCGAGGGCGAGGAGGAACACGCCGAGGCGACCGAGACCCTCCACACCGACGAGACGATGTGGTTCGTGCTCCAGTACAACGACCGCGAACCGATCGACGCGGCCGACTGCGCGGCGCTGCTGCGCGAGACCATCGACTACTGGCAGGACTGGACCCACCAGTGTCTCGACGAATCGGGCTGTCCGTTCGAGGGCCCCTACCACGACGACGTGATCCGTTCCGGCCTCGTGCTTCGGCTGCTGATGAACCCCCAGACCCACGCCATCGCGGCCGCGCCCACGACCTCGCTGCCCGAGGAGGTCGGCGGCGTTCGTAACTGGGACTATCGGTACGCGTGGATCCGCGACGTCTCCTACACCATTCAGGCGCTCAACGAACTCGGCCACGAGCGCGAGGCGCGCAACGGGTTCGACTGGTCGCTCACGATGTGTCACAAGGACGATCCGGGCGAGATCGGCTACCCGCTCTACGGCCTCCACTACGAACCGGAGATGGTCGAGGAGGAGCTGCACCACTTCACGGGGTATCGGGGCTCCAAACCCGTGCGGGTCGGCAACGCGGCGGGCGACCAACAACAGCTCGACACCTACGGCGAACTCCTCACCGCGATCTACACCGCCACCGACTACGGTGCGGAGATCTTCGCGGGCGAGTGGGAGGTCTTGGCGGAGATGATCGAACACGTCTCGGGCGTCTGGATGAACGAGGACAGCGGCATCTGGGAGGTCCGGAGCGAGCCGAAACACATCGTCCACTCGAAGGCGCTGTGCTGGGCGGCGCTCGACAGGGGGATCAAGATCGCGGAGGACAACGAGTTCGACGCGCCGATCGAGCGCTGGACGGGTGAGCGCGACGCGATCCGCGAATCCCTGCTCGAAGAGGGGTTCGACGAGGAGCTCGGCTGCTTCACCCAGACGTACGAGGGCGAAACCGTCGACGCGGCCGCGCTCAGACTCGGCAGCGTCGGCTTTCTCCCGTTCGACGACGATCGAATGCAGGCCACGATCGACGCCGTGATGGACCACCTCATGACCGACGACGGGCTCGTAATGCGCTACGAGGGCGACGACGGCCTGCCAGGCGAGGAGGGAGCCTTCGTGCTGTGTTCGTTCTGGCTGGTCGAGTGTCTCGCGCTCTCGGGCCGCGTCGAGGAGGCCCGCGAGGTCTTCGAGGACGTGATGGAACACATCAGCCCGATCGGGCTGTTCGCCGAGGAACTCGATCCGGGAACCGGCGAACACCGCGGCAACTTCCCTCAGGCGTTCAGCCACATCGGGCTGATCAACGCCGTGCTCTACCTCAACGAGGCCGAGCCGGGCGAGGTCATCGACCCTCTCGATCGGTGAGAGCGAGATAGCGGGATCGGTCGGAAGGAAGCGAAAGCGCGGATCCGGTTTGACGACGGCGTTACAGCCCGTTGCGCCCCGCCGCGAGCAGCGTCCCGGCGAGCACCGCGACGACCGCGATCACGGAGCCGAAGCCGGGCCCGCTGCCCGAGCTGGTCGTCGTCGCGGTTCCGCCGTCGCCGGCCGTCCCGGCGTCGCCGTCGGCTGCCGCAGCAGTCGTTTCGTCGGTCATCGTCGCGTCGTTAGTCTCGATCGAGGTCGCGCTAACGGTCGTTTCGTCGGCAGTCGTTCCGGCCATCGTCGTCTCGGCGCTCGTCCCGGCAGTCGTCGTTGCGGCCGTTTCGCCGCCGTCGGTGGCCGCTGTCGTGTTCTCGGTTTCACCATCGGCCGTGGCCGCGGTCGCGTTCGTCGACGTGCGGTTCGCGGGCCCGATGGCGGCGTTCGTCAGGTTCGCCGCCGCCATCGCGTCGGGGTGGAGCTGTCTGGCGATCGCGGTCAGCGAAAGCACCACCCGCGGTGCGGGCTGGTTGATGTAGCTGTTGTTCACGACGACGGTCTGGTTCCCCTGGACGGCAGTCGTGTCCGCCCACGGCGTCCCGTTGGGCACCACCGCCGGGCTGGAGACGACGAGCCACTCGGGGTCTTGCTGGGCGACGACCTCGTCGCTGATCTCCTTGTACCCCTCGATGCCCGCGCTCGCCGCGAGGTTCTCGCCGCCAGCGGTCTCGATCACCGAGCCGATGAACGTGTCGTTGCCCGCGACGAAGCCGCCGCCGAGCAGGTAGAGCGTCCGTGGCGTGGACTCGTTGCCGACCGTCTCACGGATCGCCTCCACCCGCGTTTCCATCGCGTCGGCGGTGCGGTTCGCCTCTTCGCACGCGCCGACCAGCTCGCCGGTGAGCCGCGTCTTCTCGGTGACGTCCTCGATCGAGCCGGCGAACCCGAACCGGAACACGGTCACTCCGGCGCTGCGGAGGCGTTCGACCGTCGCGTTCGGGACGACGTTCGGCGCGAGCACGAGATCGGGTTCGAGCCCCACCACCGCCTCGACGTTGACGTACTGCTGGCCCGCACCCGAGACGTTGGTTCGGGTCTCGGCCCCGTCGAGGTAGGTGGCGTACTGCGTGACGCCCACCACCTTCTCCCGCGCACCGATCTCCCACATCGTCTGGGCCGCGCTCGGCGAGAGCGTGACGATCGACTCGGGTTCACCCTCGACGGTGACGTCGGTACCGGTCGCGTCGGTCGCCGTCGTCGGGAACGAGCAGGTCGCCTGAGCCGCGACATCCGCCGTCGCTGCCGGTCCGTCCACGGTCGAGGTCGTCTGTACACCGGTCGTCGCCGCGGCCGGGCCGATCGCGCCGACCAGCACCGTCGCGACGAGGAGGATCGAGAGGAAGTCCGTTCGCATGGACGGACGGTACCGCTGATACAATAAATATTTACCTAAAGCAACCCGGGTTGCAGTCATGGGAACCGGGACGCGAGCCGAGTCCGGGACCGCGGCCCCCGAGGGCGAGCCGGGCACGGACGCCGCCGTCGGGGCCTCCGGCGTGGTCCGACGCACCGTCGCGTGGTCCGCTGGCCTCACGGTCGCGCTGATCGCGGTGGTGCTCGCGAGCGCGACGATCGGGCCGGTCGGGATCGGGTACGGCGTGGTCGCGAGGGCCGTACTCGACGCGCTCCCGTGGTTCAGCTTTCGCGTCCCCGATACCGCGGCGACCATCGTGCTCGGCCTCCGGCTGCCCCGGATCGCGCTCGCGGCGGTCGTCGGGTTCGCGCTCGCGAGTGCGGGCACCGTGATGCAGGGCTTTTTCAGGAATCCGATGGCCGACCCCTCGATCATCGGGGTCTCGACCGGCGCGGCGGTCGGCGCGGTCGCCACCATCGTGTTCCCGCTCGCGGTCCCGTTCGGGCTCGGGCTCCACGGGGCGGCCTTCGTCGGCGCGCTGGTCGCGGCCTTTTCGGTCTACGCCATCGCCACCGAGAACGGCCGAACGCCGGTCGCCACTCTGCTGCTCGCGGGCGTCGCGATCCAGACCTTTCTGGGTGCGGTGATCTCGTACATGACGATCAACGCCGGCTGGAGCATCCGGCGGGTGGTCTTCTGGCTCTCGGGGAACCTTACTAACAGCACGTGGGGGAACGTCGTCACGACGCTGCCGCTCGCGCTCGTCGCGTTCGGGATCCTGCTCGCGTACGCCCGCGACCTCAACGTCCTCCTGCTCGGCGAGGCGGACGCCCACGCGCTCGGGATCGAGGTCGAGCGCACCAAGCGCGTGCTGCTCGCGGTGTCGAGCGTGCTGACGGCGGCCGCGGTCGCGGTCGCGGGCGTGATCGGGTTCGTCGGGCTGATCGTCCCCCACGTGATGCGGCTGCTCGTGGGTCCCGACCACCGCATCCTGCTGCCGACCAGTGCGCTCGCCGGCGGGGGCTTCCTCGTCGCCGCCGACACCCTCGCGCGGTCGGGGGCCGCCGAGCTCCCGGTCGGGATCGTGACTGCGGCGGTCGGCGCGCCCTTCTTCCTCTACTTGCTCCGCCGTCAGGAGGTCCACGCGCTGTGATCGACGTCGAGGACCTCTCGATCGCGTTCGGCGACGTCGCGGCCGTGAGCGACGCCTCCCTCGACGTCGATCGCGGCGAGGTCGTGGGCCTCGTCGGGCCGAACGGTGCGGGCAAGACCACCCTGCTGAGCGCGATCAACGGACTGATCGACCCCGCGAGCGGAAGGGTTCGGATCGACGGCGACCGCGCCGGGAGCCTCTCGGCACGCGCGATCGCGCGTCGAGTGGCAACCGTACCCCAGGAGACGAATCTCTCCTTCGCCTTTCCGGTCCGCGAGGTGGTCGCGATGGGCCGAACGCCGTACCGCTCACGATTCGAGCGCGCCTCGGAGAGCGATCGCGAGCACACCGCACGCGCCATGGAGCGAACAGGGACGAAGCGCTTCGCCGACCGCGCCATCGACGAGATCAGCGGCGGCGAGCGCCAGCGCGTGATTCTCGCCCGCGCGCTCTGCCAGGACCCCGAGGTACTCCTGCTCGACGAGCCGACCGCCAGCCTCGACGTCAACCACCAGGTGCGCACGCTCTCGCTCCTCGGCGAGTTCGTCGCCGACGGCCGGGCGGCGCTGTGTGCGATCCACGACCTCTCGCTCGCCGCCCGGTTCTGTGACCGGCTCGCCCTGCTTTCCGAGGGTCGTGTGGTCGCCACCGGTCCTCCAGAATCGGTGCTGACCGAGACCCACGTCGAGCGCGCGTTCGACGCCGACGCCGCCGTGACCCGCCACCCCGTCACGGGTGCGGTCGACGTGACCGCAACGGCCGACCGCCCCGAGCGTGACGTGCGGGTTCACGTCCTCGGCGGTGGCCGGGCGGGCGCGCGAGCCGTCGCCGCGCTCGCCGACGCCGGTTTCTCGCTGTCGGCGGGCGTGCTCCCGAACGGCGACGTCGCGCTCGAAACCGCCGATGCACATGGAGTCGAAACCGTCACCGCCGCGCCGTTCGCGCCGATCGACGAGCACACTCGTGAGCGTGCTGCGGCGGCGGTGCGGGCGGCCGACGTCGCGGTGCTCGTCGGGGGCGGCGAAACGAACCGCCGGCTCGCCACCGACGCGAGGCGATTGGTGATCGTCGAAGGTGAAGCGTCGGAAACCGCCGCCGAGGGGAGCGCGAGTGTGGCCGCCGATCGCCCCCGGCCCGCGTGCGTCGTCGGCGTCGAGGGAGTCGTCGCCGGGGTCGAGACGGCGTTCCACGCTTCGAGCGGTCCCGAGCGGCCCGAGGCGGCGGCCGACGACTGAGATCACTCCTCGACGAACCGATCGTAGGCGAGGTCGGCGACCCGCGTCGCGACCACGAGTGGCGGGAAGACCGAGAGCGCAGCCAGAAGTGCCAGCGTGAACTCCCGACTCGATGGTGTGCCCGATGCGGTGAGGCGTTCGACGTACGCGAACAGTGCTTCGTGGAACAGCGCGACGAAGGGGGCGAACACCACGACGACGGCGACGAGCCTGGTCGCGGTTCGTGGGTGGACGTCGTGGACCGACCGCGGTGGTGAGGGCGCGGTCACGACGTGGCCTGGCCCGCGCCCGCCACCCCGCGCCCCGCGGTCGTGGCGGCTGACTCGCTGAGCTGTGTGGTCACGAGCCCGGTCACGTGCTCGGGATCGGGGACGTCGCTGAGTGCGAGGTTCACGCCGCCCGAGCCGGCCGTGTACACCGCGACGTCGCCGTACGAGAGGAGGCGCTCGGTCAACGACTGCTCGAACGCGGTGTTCTGGATCCGGTCGATCGGCACGCGCGTGACCCGGATCGAGAACACGCCCGTCTTCTCGTAGATCGCCTTCGTCGTGAACACGTACCGGGTGCCCCAGCGGACGAGGTACACCCACGCGACGATCGCGATCCCGAGCGGAACGAGGGCGAAGGCGAGCCGTTCGGGCACGCCCTGAATCGTGACCTCGCGGGGGAGCCACGCACCGAGCAGGCTCAGCCCGAACCCCACGAGGATCGCGGGCGTCGCCGGGGCGAGGCTCGGCGTGCCCGCCCAGAGCACCTCCTCGTCGGCGGTGAGCGGGAGCCACCCGGTCGACTCGACGCCCGAACTCATCGGGGAACCAACGGCGAGCACGGACTTACGCGTTTTCGTCCGCCGCGGGTTCGGGGCGGAGTCGATCGGCGATCGGCGAACGTTTGTCACGGACGGTCGCCCGAGTACGAGGCGTTTTTATCTCTCGGCATGGGAGAACCGCCACGATCGGATGCAAGGGACAGCGCTCCGCGGGACGACGATCCGAACCACGAGCCGGCGATCGGTGCGGAGAGCGACGGCCGTCGCCGCGATGGGGGCCACGGCACGGCCATGACGGCGTCGGGTTCGCCGTCGGTCTCGATCATCATCCCCACCTACAACGAGCGCGAGAACATCGAGCGCGTCGTCGATCGCTGCCAGGCGGCGCTCGACGGCTACCGCTTCGAGATCGTGGTCGTCGACGACGACTCCCCCGACAAGACCTGGCAGGTCGTCGCCGACGCGTACGACGGTGCGGAGACGGTGCGGGTCGTCCGCCGCACCGAGGAGTCGGGGCTCGCGACCGCGGTCTCGCGCGGGTTCGACGAGGCGACCGCCGAGCTGTGCGCGGTGATCGACGCCGACCTCCAGCATCCCCCCGAGAAACTCCCCGAGCTCGTCGCGGCGTTCGACACCGGCGCGGACATCGTGATCGGGAGCCGCCACGTCGCCGGCGGCGGGGTCGAGAACTGGTCGCTCGCCCGCCGGATCGTCAGCCGCGGCGCGATGGCGATCGCGAAGCTCGCGCTCCCGCCGACACGGGGGATCTCCGACCCGATGAGCGGCTTCTTCGCGATCCGGCGCGAGATCATCGACGGCGTCGCGCTCGCGCCCACCGGCTACAAGATCCTGCTCGAAGTCCTCATGAAATGCGAGTACGACCGGATCGCCGAGGTTCCCTATGTCTTCACCGAGCGCGAGCGCGGCGAGTCGAAGCTCACCGCCGACGAGTACCTCGACTTCCTCACTCACGTCTACGATCTCCGGCGCGACGAGCGTGGCGGATGCGAGCGGGCGATCCCCGTCACGGTCGAAGGCCGGCGGTAGCTTCGGACCGACCGCCGATCGCTCGTCGTTCGAACGACGGCGAACGATCGGCAGCCGTCCCGAAGCCAATTAGCCGACGAACCAATAGCCCTAAACCGGGTCCCGACGTTCGATCCGGGTAGCACATGGCTCCGCTCTCCCGCCAGCGACTCGGGACGCTGTTGATCCTCCTCGCGGTCGTGGGCGTCGTCGGATCGTTCGCGGTGAGCGCGGCGACCGCACCCAGCGCCGGGACGGGATCGGCGAACGACTCCGCCGACCGCGGCCGGACGCTCGTCGGGATGCAGGCCGAGGGCCGGGTCGCGATGCTCGACGCGAACGGCGATCCGCTCTGGCGGATCGGCAGCGAAACCGTCGATTACTTCGACGTCACCATGCTCGACAACGGCAGCGTCCTCGCGGGGTTCGTCGCCGAGGACCAGGAGGAGTGTGGCCAGTACGAAGCGCCGTGCTCCCGCACGGGCTTTCGGCTAATCGATCCGGAGCCCGAACCGACCGTCGCGAACGAGTGGTCGTTCCCGGTGCGCACGAAACTGAACAGCGAGGTCCACGACGTCGAGCCGTTGCCCTCCGGCGAGTACCTCCTGACCGACATGGAGTACGAGCGGATCCTCACGGTCGCCCAAAATGGTTCGATCACGTGGCAGTGGAACGCCAGCCAGCACTACGACGCGCCGCCCGACGTCACACGCACCGACTGGCTCCACATCAACGACGTCGATCGGGTCGGTGACGGCCGGTACATGGTGTCGGTCCGGAACGCGAACCAGCTGTTGGTGATCGAGCGCGGCGAGGGCGTCGTCGACGTGATCAACGAGGACGAGGAACGGGGCAACGACGCCAACTGTAAACGCCGAGGCGGGCTCGCCGACTACAGCAACGACAGCGGCGGCGACGTGCGGTGTGGCGATCCCGAGGTCATGGACCACCAGCACAACCCGCAGTCGATCGACGACGGCGCAGTTCTCGTCGCCGACAGCGAGAACGACCGCGTGATCGAGCTTCACGAACAGAACGGTAGCTGGGAGGTCGCATGGGGCGTCGACACCTCGAACGGCGTCCGGTACGACTGGCCGCGCGACGCCGACCGGCTGCCGAACGGCAACACGCTGATCACCGACTCGCGGAACGATCGGGTGGTCGAGGTCACGCCGAACGGCACGACAGTATGGAAAGCCGACACCGGGCGGTGGCCCTACGAGGCCGAACGACTGCCCTACGGCGAACTCATCAACGACGACCGGCTCACGCGGCTCGACAGCAACGGCGACACGCCGACCCGGGGGACCGACTCCCCCCTCCCGTTCGTCGACCGGGCGTACGCCGGGCTCTCCTTCGTGGTCTCGCTGCCCACGTGGTTCCAGCCGTGGCACATCGGCGTGGTCGCGGTCGCGGTCGTCTTCGTCGTCGTCGGGAGCGTGCTGGTCGTGAGCGCGCGGTGGAACCGATAACGGGACTCGGCCGCCGGCCGAGACGCCATCGCCGCCCTCCGGATCCGGGGGACGGGAGTGGTAATATACGCCGAGCATACGCAGGCCGCGAGGACTTTCTCGATCCGCTCGACACACCGAGTATGGGGAGTGGAACGTACCCGACGAACGAGAGCGGGATGCCGGTGTGCGCCCGTCCTGAGGAGGACGAACAGCCGTGTCTGGAGGAGGTATCGGTTCCCGGAGCACCCTGCGAGGCCCACCGTGGCCGGAGCCCGATGGTCGACGAGCGGATCGTCTGGCGGCCACGGGACCCGCAGTGGACCCTGAGCACGACGAACGACGAACGACCGATCGAAACGGACGGCACGAACGGGAAGGTCAGCCGGTAGCGCGGACGCGAACGGGTTCTATTCGATGTAGCCGAGATCGCGGAGCCGTTGCTGGACGTCCTCGTCGCGCTCGGTCGCCTCGGTGTCGGCGATCTCGATCGCCGCGAGGCGGTCGTCGAGCGCGGCGCGGAGCGCGTCCCAGTCCTCGCCGGTCGGCTCCGTGATCGGGTCGCGTTCGCCGGGATCGTCGCGACGATCGTATCCCTCGATCCCGTCGTTAGTGTAGATGAGCTTCCGTTCTGGCGTTCTGACCGCGACCTGGAGCGCGTCGGGCGCGAGCCGGCCGGGTTCGGTCGGCGTCGAAGCGACCTCGCTGATCGCGAGTTCGTCGTCGAGGCCGTCGCCCTCGATCGCGGGCCGAAGCGATCGACCACGGTAGCTCGCCGGGAGATCGACATCGGCGTAGTCGAGGATGGTCGGCGCGATGTCGATGTGACGCGCCTGCGTGTCGACGGTATCGGTGTTCACGTCCACGTCGGCCGGTGGCCGGACCAGGAACGGGACGTGAGTCAGCTCGTCGTGGAGGTTGGGTTCGTGGCCGACCTGGCCGTGCTCGAACAGCGCCTCGCCGTGGTCGGCGGTCACGATCACGAGCGTGTCGTCGTCCACGCTTTCGAGAAGTGTGCCCGCCTTCTCGTCGGCGTGGCGGACCGACGCGGCGTACAGCCCCCGAACGACCTCGCGCTCGCGCTCGGTGAACGACTCGGGTTCGTGCTGGGCGCGCGTCACGAGCTGTGCGGGGCTGTCCTCGATCGCGGGCACGCCGACCGCCTCGCGGTGGCGTTTCGGCGGCGTGTAGGGGGCGTGGGGTTCGAGCAGGTGGGTCCAGACGAACGCCTCGTCGTCGGCGCTGTCGAGCGCCTCGCGCGCGACCTCGATCTCGGCGGCGTCGCCCGTCACCGTTCGAAGCGGTTTCTGGGCGTAGCGGTAGACGTACTGGGCGGCGCGGTAGACGGGGTGATCGAGCGAGAAGTTGTCGAGCAGGAACTGGCGGGCGGGTTCGAGCCCCGGCAGGCCGAACTCGCCGACGTCGCGGTACTCGGTGTACCCCCGGCCGTAGCCGTACTTCTCGCCGAGCCACGGGTTGGCGTGGACGCCGACCGATCGCCAGCCCGCTCGCGAGAGCGCCTCGCTCACCAGGGTCCGGTCCTCGCTCAGCCGTTCGTATCCTCCGTGATCGAGCGGGAGCGTCGAGGTGAAGACGGATGGGAAAGCATAGGGCGTCGCGGGGCCGTGGCTCACACCCTCGGTAAAGACGACGCCGTCCTCGGCGAGCCGCGCGAGATTGGGGGTGTGATCGCCGACGGCGTCGGGCACGAACGAGGCGTGTGACGCGCGCCACGCGTCGATGGTCAGGAGGAGAACCTTCATTGTCCCGACGAACCGCTCGGTCGGGGATTTATCTTACTATCCGCGAACTGCCCGTCCGTCCACCGGATAGATATGTTTAATGGGCTTCGGCCAGTCGTTCCGGTCAATGGACGTTCCGCCGCGCGACAGCCGCTCTCCCGTCGTCTCTCCGCCCTGGACACGCCCCGATTCGACCGACAGCGACGCTCGTTCGACCGCATAGTCATGGTCGGGACGCGTATCGCCCTGTGTCCGCACCTCTCGGTCGAGCACTACCGCGGCGGCGAGAAGTGGGTGACTGCGCTCGCCAATCGGCTCGCTACTGACGGAGTCGACGTCTCGATCCGCGCGCTCCCCTACGCGCCCGGCGGCGAGCGCCGGGTCGACGTTCGGGACGTGCTCCACCCGGAAGTCCCCTATCGGGAGGCGTGGCACCACGACCTCTCCGGGTTCGACACCGCGTACGTCTTCTACAACCCGCTCTCGGAGGTGTTCTTTTCCGGAGGGACGACCCGCATCGCGGGCATCCACTCGTGGGCGTTCGTCTCGCCGAAACTGTTCGAGGCCCACTACGGCGTCGTCCCCACCGCCGTCAAGCTTCTCTACCGCGCGATCGGCGAACGCGACCTCGGCCGATTCGACGCGGTCCACACGGTGACACCGGCCTACGACTCGCCGCATCCGAACACGATCCACATCCCGAACTTCGTCGACGTCGAGCGGTTCCACCCCGACAGGGACGACCGCGCCGAGGAGTTCACCGTCCTGACGACCGCCGCCCACATCCGCGAGAAGGGCTGGGACACGGTCCAGGCGGTGGCCGAGCGGCTCGCGCCCGAGATCCGGGTCGTGACGACCGGTGACGGTGCCGGAGCGGTCGAGGGGCTCGGGTTCCTCGACGAGGACGAGCTCGCCGACGCCTACGCCCGCGCGCACGTCGTCCTCCACCCGGCACGGGTCGACACCGACAGCATGGTGATCAACGAGGCCTGCGCGTCGGGCACACCGGTGGTGACGACGCCGCTTTCGACCCACGTCCGCGAGAACGACGCCATCCTCCACGCCGAGACGCCCCGCGGGATGGCTCACGCCGTCCGTCTGCTCCGCGCCGAGTGGCGACACGACGGCGGCTACGACGAGCGCTGCCGGCGCGCGCGAGAGGAGGGTGAGGCTCACGGGTTCGACGAGATCTATCTGCGGCTCAAGGACCTCCTCGTGTCGCCACCGACCGTCGAGACGGGTACGACGCGAACGGAGGTGCGGGTGTGAGCGTTCTCGACACCGTTCGGGACGTTCGAGAACGTTCGCTGTTCCACCCCCAGAACAAGCGACTCGCGATGTACATCGGGGTCGGTCTCGTGGGTGTCGCGATCAATCAGGCAATCACCGTTGGGTTGCCTCGATTCGGCGTTCCGGTGGTGATCGCCGGACTGGCCGCGCGCATCATCAGCACGCTCACGAACTACGCGTTGAACGACAGCGTGACGTGGCGCGGTCGCGGCGCAGCAGGGTTCGGCCAGTGGTGCTGGCGCGGGGTGAAATACGTCGCCACCCGGCTCGTCGGGATCGCCATCGGCACCGTCGGTCTGGTCTTTTTCCACCAGGTCCTCGGCATCCCCCTGTTCTGGGCGAACCCTCTCTCGATAGCGCTCGGTTTCGCATGGGGGTTCGGCGCGAGCGAGAAGTGGGTCTGGGCCTCGGAGGACTCCTCGCTGTCGTTCGAGAAAGTCAAGCGGACGCTCTCACCCTCGGGCGAGGGCAAGCGTGAGTAGACTCAGCGAGGCCGTCGACACGTCCGATTCGTCCGCGTCCGCGACAGACAGGCTGCTCGCCTTTTTCCCGAATCGCGACGACCCGACGTGGTACGTGCTCGGTCTCGCACTCGCCCTGTTCGTCGGCTTTGCGATCTACACGTCGTTGATGCACGCGCGCTTTGCCTCCACCGGGGCCGATCTCGGGGCGTACACCCACATGTTCGCCACCACGCTCGACGGCGAGGGGTGGCTCCTCCACGGGAAGTACCGGGTGAGCCAGCCCACCGGCTCGTACTGGGGCGCACACTTCTCGCTCACGCTCCTCCTCTTCCTCCCGCTGTTCGCGCTCGTTCCCTCCGTTTACACGCTCCTGGTCGCCAAATCGTTCGTGCTCGCGACGAGCGTCGTGGTGCTGTGGCTGCTCGCGCGCGAAGTTCTCGACTCCGACCGGCTCGCGGGTGTGGTGACGCTCTCCTATGCGTTCAACCCCTTTCTGTGGTCGGCGTGGTCGTTCGACTTCCAGGAACAGATCCTGATCCCGCCGCTGCTGTTCGCCGCGTACTACGCCTACCGGAAGGAGCATCATCTCGCCTTCCTCGGACTGCTCGCCGCCGTACTCTTCACCAACGAGTTCGTGATCTACGTCGTGGCGGGGTTCACCGTCGGGCTGATCGTCGCGGCGGCCAGAGCGGGTCGACTGCGCGAGCGTGCACCCGTCCTCGTCGCGGCGGTGGTGCTGGTGGGCGTCGCGCGCGTCGTCTCGACGACGATCATGAGCTACTACAGCGCGTTCGGCGGGCTGCCGTCGTACGTGGTGGCGGCACCGCTCCAGCCGTTCATCGACACCGCGCGCGTCTCGCTGACCGACCTCGTCGGGCTCATGCTCGCGAACCCCGAGCTCCTGCTCGAATCGGCGACGTTCGCGGTCGACCAGAAGCTGCTCTTCTTCGCCGCGTTCATGCTGCCCGTCCTCTTTCTCGCCCTGTTCGACGAGCGGTCGCTGTTCGCGCTCGTGCCGTTCCTCGGGTTCGCGTGGGTGTTCACCGGCGAGGCGAAGGCGGTCTACTACACCTTCGGCGCGCACTACCCGCTCTACCTCCTGCCCTTTGTCTACGTCGGGACGATGGGCGCGCTCGATCGGCTGTCCGGCCGGTTCGAGTCGGTCTCGCGACCCTCCAGGGCGGTGTTCGCTGGCCTGGTCGCCGTCGTGCTCGTCACGAGCCTCGTGGCCGGCGTGGCCTCGGGCGGCGGCCACCTCGCGCGGCCGCCCGACCCACAGCCCGACCACCGGGAGACCCTCGACGCCGCGATCGAGTCGATCCCCGCGAACGCCACGCTGATCGCCCAGAACGACATCTACCCCCACGTCGCCACCCGCGAGAACGCGGGGTTCATCGTGAGTCAGAACACCTTCAGCGCGTACGAGCGCGAGTACGGACCGGTCACCCCCGAGTATATCCTCGTCGACAGCCAGCTCAACCCGAACGCGCCGTGGTCGCGCACCGTCCAGCGGAGCTACGCCGACCGTCTCGGCTCGGAGTACGGCCTCTCCCGGTACGAGGACGGGGTGCAGATCTTCGAGCGCGGCTACGACGGCCCGGTTCGGGGGATCACGCAGTCAGAACCGGACGCGCGTCGGTACGACGCCGCCGACTTCGCCACCGACACCGGCACGGAGAGCGACGGCCGGATCGTCAGCGCGAACGGCTCGGCTGGCGATTACATCTGGTTCGGCCCGTACGACGTGCTGACGCCAGGGACCTACACCGCAACCGTCCGGGTCAACGTCTCGGGCGTGGGGTCGACACCGGTCGTCCGGATCGACGCGGCCGCCGGGGGTGGTTCCGAGATCCTCGCCAGCGAGACGGTCGCGCCCGAACGCGGGTGGCAGACCGTCACGATGACGTTCACGATCGACGAGACGGTGAGTGACGTCGAGTTCCGCGGCATCCGCGAGGGTGACGGACGGGTGGTGTTCGACGGCGTCCGGGTGCGCTATGACTCAGCCGGGAACGGGACGAACGCCAGTCGTCTCGCTGCCGACGCAGCAACGACCCCACCCCGGACGGAGGTGAGCGGATGAGCACCGTCGATCGACTCGGCGAGACCGTCGGCGGGTTCCTCCCCGAGCGTGGCGACCCGACGTGGTACGTGCTCGGGCTCTCGCTCGCGCTGTTCGTCGGCTTCTCGGTCTACCTCTCCCTGCTCTATCGGAGCTTCTGGCTGACCGGCGCGGACTTCGGGAGCTACATCCACATGTTCGAGACCACGCTCGACGGGAGCGGGTTCCTCGAACAGGGGAAGTACACCGTTCGCGGTCCCGACAGTTCGTACTGGGGCGGGCACTTCACCGCGACGCTGCTCGCCTTCCTCCCGATCTACGCCCTGGTTCCGTCGCCCTACACGCTGCTCGTCATCAAGTCCGCGCTGCTCGCGGCGAGCGTCCCGATGCTCTGGGTGCTCGCGCGCGAGCACCTCGATTCGGACCGGATCGCCGGACTCCTGACCGCCTCGTACGCGCTCAACCCCTTCCTCTGGTCGGCGTGGCTGTTCGACTTCCAGGAGCAGATCCTGCTGCCGCTCCTGCTGTTCGCCGCGTACTACACCTACTCCCGGCAACGCTACGTCGCCTTCCTCGCCTTCCTCACGCTCTCGCTGTTTACCAACGAGTTCGTGACGCTGCTGGCGGCGGGCTTTCTCGTGGGTCTCGCGGTCGCGTCCTACCGTGGCGGCCGACTCCGGGCGGAGGCGTGGGTGTTCGGCGCGGCGGCCGGGATCCTCGTGGTCGCGCGGGCGATCGCGAGCTGGGCGATCGGCCAGTACAGCGAGACCTCCGGGCTGCCGACCGACGTGATCGCGGCCCCGCTCCAGGCGTACGTCGAGGGGTCGCGGGTCGGTCTCGGCCGACTGATCGAGATCGTGCTCGCCAACCCAACCCTGATCGTCGACTCGATCGCGGTCGACGTGCTCGACAAGGCGACCTTCCTCGTCCTGCTGTTGGTTCCTGTTCTCTTCGTCGCGGCGGTCGACGAGGTCTCGCTCGGCGCGCTCGTGCCGTTCCTCGGGTTCGCGTGGGTGTTCGCCGGGCGTGACGTCTACTACACCTTCGGCGCGCACTACCCGCTGTACCTCCTGCCGTTCGTCTACATCGGCGCAGTGCGCGTGCTCGCGTGGCTCGATCTCGACGCCACGATCGACCACGACGGAGCCAGGGCGTCGGCGCGCACAGTGTTGTCGGGGCTGTTCGCGCTCGTGCTCGTCGCCAACCTCGTCGTCGGGGTGGGGATGGCCGCCCAGAAGGACGCGATGCCGACGACGAACGACCACACCGAGACGCTGCAGGAGGGAATCGAGGCGGTGCCGGCGAACGCCAGCCTGCTCACCCAGAACGACGTCTTCCCCCACGTCGCCGCGCGCGAGAACGCGACGTTCACCGCGAACCGCACGCTGTTCTACCGGTATCAGCGCGCGAACGAGCAGCCACGGCCCGAGTACATCCTGCTCGACACCGAGCTCGAAACCCAGGGGATCGAGTGGGCGCAACCCGTGCGCCAGATCTACCTCGGCCAGTTCGGCACGACCTACGGCCTCGAGCACTACGGCGACGAGGTCTGGGTGTTCAGACGCGGCTACAACGGCTCGCCGACGGGACTCTCTGGTTCGTACGCCGTCGAGCCGCGCACCTACGAGCCGAACGACTTCATCCCGAACGACGCGCTGACCATCGACGGGCAGCTCGTGGGGACGGGCGGTGCGACGGGGATCTACTACTGGTACGGCCCGGGCACGATGCTCCCGCCGGGCGACTACACCGCGACCTTCCTGGTCAACGCGACCAGCGAAGATGCACGCCCCGTCGCGGATCTCGAAGTCGCCGCGGGCGTCACGCCCCGCCGGATCGGCAACGAGACCGTGACGAACACCGACGGTCTCGAGAACGTGACGGTGGAGTTCTCGCTCGATCGGATGCAGTCGAACGTCGAGTTCCGCGCGGTCAGGGCCGGCGGCGAGGGACGGCTCGCGCTCGAAAACGTCACCGTCGCGTCGCGGGCCGCGGTCGGCGACACCGGCGGAGTCGACGCGAACGGGTCGGGCTGAGCGCCGGCTGCCGGCGATCCGGTGATCGAACCCAGAAGAATCGGCGACTGCAACCGCAACCGACGGCCGCCTCGCTCACTCGCGGTCGGACAGCAGCTTCGCGGCGACGCCCCCGAGCGCCGTGAGCGTCGCGAGCACGCCGAATCCCGGGCCGTCGACCCGACTGATCCACCCCTCGCTCTCGCCGGTGTTGGTGGCCGTCGTGGTCTCGCGTGTCGTGTCGCGGGACGTCGTGTCGGTGGCCGCGGCGGTCGTGGTCGGTGTTTCGCTCGTCGGCGTCGGTGACGGCGTCGCCGTCGGTGTGGATGTCGGTGTCGGCGTCGGAGTAGGTGTCGGCGTGGGTGTCGGGGTCGGCGTCGCGGTGGGTGGCTGCTCCGGCGTCGCGGTGGAGGATTGGGTCGTCGTCTCGGGTTCGGGGGGCAGGATCTTCCGGACCGCGCCGGTCTCGCCGCTGACCTCGATGTTGTCGGTCGTCAGGACGTAGAGCTCGCCGCGCGAATCGGGATAGACGCCGAGCACGAACGAGTCGAGAGTGCCGTCCTCGAACCCCTCGAAGGTGACCTCTTCGAGGGGCCACTGACCCTCTTCGGGCGGGGTGGCGGCGAACACCGAGCCGCCCGGCGCACCACCCTTGGTGTAGTCGCCGAAGACGAACTTCCCGCGGAGGCTGGGGATCGTCGCGTTCTCGTAGATCGTGCCACCGGTGACCGCGTTGCCCACGGGTTCACCCTCGTAACTGTGGGGGTACTCGATGACCGGCGGGATGAGCGGTTCGCCGCCGCGAACGTTCTCGGGGGTCCGATCCGGACAGTCGTCGATGATGGTGTCGCCGTTCGACCGGCGCTCCGCGCTGGCGAAGCAGTGGGTGCCCTCCTTGACGTTCCAGCCGTAGTTCTTCCCCTTCGCGACGATGCTCACCTCCTCGTAGCTGAACTGGCCGACGTCACACACGAACAGGTTCCCCCTGGCGAACGTCATCCGCCACGGGTTGCGAAAGCCCCACGCGAACTGCTCGTCGAGGCCCTCCTCGCCCACCAGCGGGTTGTCGTCGGGGATCCCGTAGGGTTTGCCGTCCTCCCGGCTGTCGACGTCGATCCGGAGGATCGATCCGAGGAGGTTCTCGGTGACGTCCTGGCCGTTGCCACCGCGATTCCCGTACCAGTCGTCGACGTTGCCCTCGATCGCGAGATCGCCGCCACCGTTGCCCATCCCCATGTAGAGGTAGCCGTCGTCGGGACCGAACAGGATCTCGCCCGCGTTGTGGGTATAGAACGGCGACGGGATCTCCAGGACCGTGCGCTCGGAGTCAGGAACCCCCGACGAGAAGTCCTCGGTCGCGCGGAACTCGGAAAGCACCTGGGTGTGGGTGTAGCCGGCGGGCGTTCCCGGCCGCGGCGGCGCGCTGTAGTGGAGGTAGAACTTCCGGTTTTCCCGATAGTTCGGGTGGAAGGTCAGGCCGAGCAGCCCGCGCTCGTCGATCTGCTTTTCGCCCGGCAGGTTGTCGAAGTTCACGAGCCGGCTCCCGATGTCGATGAACGGCTCCAGACCGCCGTCACCGAGCGTGTAGACCTGGCCGACCTGATCGACCACGAACCGGCGATCGCTGCCGGGCGGGGTTTCGAGCGCGAGCGGGGCGGTCATCCCGCCCTCGACGACGGTTTCGATCGCGACCGTCGGCCCTCGTGGCATGTATCGCTCGGACGAGGGCTCCTCCGGTGTCGGGGTCGCTGTGGTGGTCGTCGCTCCCTCGACCCGAAGATCGCCGCGCATCGAGGCCTGATGGGGTTGACAGAAATACTCCGCCATCTCCTCGGTCGCGGTGAAGGTGAGCGTCTGGGTCGCGCCCTGTTCGGACATGATCTCGGTGCGTTCGAGGACGTTCCCCTCGCCGTCGACCAGCACGAGGTTGTGGCCCTGTCCGTCGACGTTGGTCCACGTGATCTCGTAGCGCTCGCCAGGCGTGAGGGCGAGGGTGGGGTTCGTTTCGTCGGCGATCGCGTCCGGGCTTCGACCGACCCACCCCGAGATCTCCCCGCCGAGCTCGAAGGTCGTCGTCGACTGGGCTCCGGCGACACCGCTCAGTCCGAGTGCGGTGGTCGCCGTGGCGGTCTGCAGGAACCGCCGCCGGGACAGGGTCGGAGGGGTGGAGGGCGTAGGCGGTCCTCTCGTCACGGTCGTACGTGTACGCAAAGCGGATTAAGCGTGACGGCTTCGGCCCGCGCGGCCGGCTGGTGCGGGCGCTCCCTCGGCGACGTGTGTCGCGAGCGAGTCGAGCCGTCCCGTACCCGTCGACTCACTCGGGCCCCGACCCGCGGCCGTCGACGACCGTGCCGCCGACGATCTGGCCGTACGCCCGCCGGAACCGCTCGGAAAGCGCCTGATGCGAGATGCCGAGCCGGTCGGCGAGGTCGGCTGCCGTGACCTCGCGCGGCACCTCGTAGTAGCCCGCCTCGAACGCCGCGACCAGCGCCTCGCGCTGCTCGTCGGTCAGGTCGAACCGGTCGCCACGGCCGCCGCCGTACGTGCCGATGCGTTCGAGTTCGGTGCCACACTCGCAGTCCACGATCGCCTCGTACGCCCGCGTGAGCGCGTCGCGATCGGGGAGCAACAGCTGAAGCGTCCACGTGCCGCCCCCACCCCGTGCCGACAGGATCGTGGCGTCCTCGGCGCGCACGCGTGCGAGGAACCGGCGCGGCTGGCCGTCCCACGCGACCCCGAACACCCACCCGTCGCCACGGTCGGCGAGATACTCGACCGCCGTGACCGACGGGTCCGCGCGGAGCGCGGCGGCGACCTCGCTCTGGCTGGTCGCGTCGGTCCGGATCACGAGCAGCACGCGATCGTCCGGGGCCGCGATCGCGGGTTCGAGGTCGACACGGGCGTCCGGGGCGCGCTCGAACAGCGTTCCGAGCGCGAACCCTGCGGCCGTGACCGCGATCCGCGCGGTGGTCGCGTCGGCTTCGGCTGCAGCGGTCGGCCGCGTGTCGGCCGTCGGCGTGCCCTCACCCATCGGCGTGACGCGGCGAGCGTGCGCCGCGGACCCCGTTCCCGTCGCGCAGCTTGTCCTCGCAGTTCGGACAGACGCGCGCGTTCTCCATCCCGTTCGGGGCGAACACGCGCACGTACTGTGCAGTCACGAACCCGCCGCAGTTCTTGCACTCCGGCATATGCTCGAAAGCCAATGGCCAGTGAAATACCTGTACTCCCTTACCACGCACCCCACTTATCACGGGATGGATGACAACTCGCCCTCGCTCGGCGATCGTTTCGGCGAGCGCCGGGCGACCGGTGGGCCACCCGTCGATGCGGGGATAGAAACCCACTTTTGAGCCGGCTGATAACGACTGATATGTTCGACGGCGTGCGTGCGTCCCTCGCCGCCGCGTGCTCGCGCGCCAGGCGGCTCGAACGCAGGGAGGTCCACGAGTTCCGGCGCTGGATCGAGAGCACGCAGAACCTCGTCCACCTCTCGGTGCTGCTGTTCGTCCCGTTGCTGATCGCCGGGGTGACGGCCATCTCGAACCTCTCGGCCGAGCTGACCTTCCTGCTGTTCCCGCCGCTCGCCTCCGGGGCGTACCTGCTCTTTGCCCACCCGACGGGCCGGTACTCCTCGCCGTATCGGTTCGTCGCCGGGCTGACCCTCGGCGCGCTGTGTGGCTGGCTCGCGCTCCAGCTCTCGGCGGCGTTCCTGTACCACGGCCCGCCGAGCCAGCACCGGGTTCACGCCGCTGGCGCGGCGCTCGCGATGTTCCTCACCGGCGCGACGACGTGGGGGTTCGACATCGAGGAGCCCGCGGCGTACTCGACCGCGCTGCTCGCGCTCGTCGGCGACGCCGCCGGTTTCGCGTACGTGGTCTCGATCGCCGCGTCGAGCGCGCTGGTCGCGGGCGCGTTCGTGCTCTGGCACCGTGCGTTCTACGCCGACCGCGCCCGGTATCTCTACCAGTCGACCAAGGGTGACGACCACGTGCTCGTGCCGATGCGCGGCGAGCATCCCGACGCGACCGCCATGCTCGGCGCGCGGCTCGCTGCCGCCCACGACGCCGGCAAGGTCGTGCTCCTCGACATCGTGGACGCGGACGACGGCGACACGACACGGCGGACGACCGCCGACGGCGGCGATGGGGAGTCGCTCGCGACGGACGGCGGCGCGACGGGGACGACCGACGAGACAGCGGCCGACGAGATCGCCACGAGCCTCGAAGACCGTGCCGCCACGATCGAGACGACCGTCGGCGTCCCCTGCGAGGTCGCGGTCGTCGACAGCGGAGCGGAGTCGCTCGCGGCGGCGGTGCTCCGGACCGCCCGCGAGGCCAACTGCGACCTGATCGCGACACCTTACGAGGAATCGGACGGAACTGCCGCGCCGTACATCCGGTCGCTATTTCGAACGGACATGGACGTGCTCGTCCACCGCTCGGCAGACGGCCGCACCGACTGGGGGCGCGCCCTCGTGCCGGTGCGGAGCGTGAGCGACGTGGCCCACAGCATGCTGGAGTTCGCCTGCCGGCTCGCGGGCTCGGCCGGGGAGACCGCGGTCTGTCACTGCATCGACTCGCCGGCGGAGCGTCGGCGGGCCGAGCGGATGCTCGCCGACCTCGTCGAGACGTTCCCCGGCGGGATCGAGACTCGCGTTCCCCAGGCCTCCATCGGGTCGTTCCTCGAAACCGTCGCGCCGCAGTACGACCTCGTCCTCGTCGGCGCGAGCACCGACCGGAGCAGCGTCTCGCGACTGCTCTCGCCCGCCACGTTCGAGCGCCTGCCCGACATCGACTGTGACCTCGCTATCGTCGATCGACGGTCCCGGCCGCTGTCGCGCGAGTGATGTCATTCAGCACATCACTTATGGGGCTGTAGTGGTTACTGGCAACCGATGAGTGGGCGTGACGAGGACGACGCGACCCCGCTCTTCGAGGACGCTCGGACGACGGCGAACGGAAACGTCGTCTCGGTCACGATCTACGACGCACGGGCGTGGGATCGCTTTCCGAGCGATAGCAAGTACAGTATGCACTACGGGACGACGGCCGGCGAAATCATCGTTCGGTACGACAACCACCACGCAGACACGAAAGGCCACGAGCGTCACGACGGGGAAACGACCGAATCGATCGCGTTTCCCGGCTACGAAGCGCTCCTCAAGCGGTTCTACACCGAGGTGACACAGCATGAACCAGGATTCGAACTCCCGACCGGAATCGAACTCGACAGCGCCGACGGTGCTGACAGTCCGGGTTGAACCCGACGAGCGGTTCGTCGACCGATCGATCGCTGCCGTGCGAGCACTCGATCGGGGCGAACGACCCGACGAGTATCACGGCGTGAGTCTCCGCGACGCCGACGAGCTGGGCCGGCTGCTCAGCGCGAACAACGTCGAACTCCTCCGGACCATCGCCCGCGAGGAGCCCGACAGCATCCGCGAGCTCTGTCGGCTCGTCGACCGCGATATCAGGCAGGTCAGCGACAACCTCGCCGAACTCGAGGCATTGGGAATCGTCGAACTCCAGCAGGACGGACGGGCGAAGCGCCCGCGCTTCGAGTACGACGAGATCGATATCCGAGTGCCGATCGGGGACGACGCTGAAACCGATCCAGCGCCGGCGTAGAACCGGATATTGGGTAATAGCTTGGCTGCCGGTTTCGACGACGACGGCACGTGATCGTCGTCGACCGTGCCGATCAGTCCAGCAGTTGTGCGGGTTGCCGCTGTCGATCTTCGCTATCGAACAAAAAGAGCCGGTGGGGGGATTTGAACCCTCGGCCTAATCCTTACGAAGGATTCGCTCTAGCCAGTCTGAGCTACACCGGCGCAGGTTGAACACCGGCCACGAGGGGTATAATCGTTGCGAATCGCCGGTGGCTAGCCGTCCCGACGACCCGCAGCTACGGCCCGCCTCACGCCCGAAGTCGAACGTCGAGACAGACGTTCAGTTCGTGGGGTGCGTACGATCGGACCGTATGCTTGGTCTCGACCGACACCTCGTAGCCCTCGGCGGCCACCCGGATCGCGCGCTCGCCCGGTCCGTAGGGATCGTCCTCGTGCTGGATGTCGTAGTAGTGGAGGACACACTCCTCGCCAGCGAGGTCGATCGCCGTATCGAGGAACGCGTCGGCGCTGTGGGGCAGGTTCATCACGATGCGGTCGGCTCCACCCTCGATCCCCGTTGCGACCTCGCGGACGTCGCCCTCGATCGCCTCGATTCGCTCGGCGACGTCGTTCCGCCTGGCGTTCTCGCGGAGGTACTCGATCGCCACCGGGTTGCGATCGACCGCGATCACGTCCGCGCCGCGTCCCGCGAACGGGATCGCGAACGGGCCGACGCCGGCGAACATGTCGACGATCCGCTCGTCGGCCGCCGCCTGCTGGATCACACGGTGGCGCTCGGTCGCGAGCCGGGGCGAGAAATACACCTCCGCAACGTCGAGCGCGAACGCACAACCGTACTCGCGGTGGATGGTTTCGGTGCTCTCGCCAGCGAGCACGTCCCACTCGCGGGTTCGAAACTCGCCCTCGATCTTCGAGGCGCGATTCAGCACCGTTTTCACCGGGATCGAGGAGTCCATCACCGCGTCGGCGATCCGCCGCGCGCGCTCGTGATCGTCTTCTCGGAGCAGCACGATGTCGCCGAGGCGCTCGTAACTCGGATCGAACCCGAGCAGGTCGGCGGGCATCGTCTGGGTCTCGCGGGTGGGCACGTCGCGCTCCTCGATCGTGTACTTCTCCGGCACCGCGTCGGGATCGACGACGGGGGCGTAGAGCCAGCCGTCCACGACGGTGATCTCGTGGTCGTGATCGAGGAGGTCTCGCTCCGCGAGGCGCTCGCGCGTCCGCTCGCCGTCCTCGCGCGCGACGCGGACACACGGTATCTGCATACCCGCACTCGCCGGCAGTCGGGCCTAAGGCTGACGCTTCGCGCGACGACCGTGCGCCCGCACGCGAACGGAGACGTGGTCCGACCGCTCCGGCACAACGTATAACCGCCGGCCGGCGGGAAGACGATCATGGACACCGACCTCGCAGGACGGACGGCGCTCGTCACGGGTGCCGGCCGGGGTAACGGCCACCGAACCGCGCTCTCGCTCGCCGAGCACGGCGCGAGCGTCGTCGTGAACGACGTGGACGAGGACGTGGCGGAGGCGACCGCCACCGAGATCCGCGAGGCGGGCGGCGAAAGCGTCGCGGTCGCCGCCGACGTGAGCGACGAAGCCGCCGTCGAGGCGATGGTCGAGCACGCGAGCGCGGAGTTCGGCACCGTCGATGTCCTCGTCAACAACGCGGGCGTCGGCACCGCGGGGCCGTTCCTCGACGCTGACTACGACGACGCCTTCGAGTTGAATCTCGACGTCCACCTCCGGGGATCGCTCAACTGCCTGCGCCACACCGTCGATGGGATGGTCGAGGCGGGCTACGGCAAGGTCGTCAACGTCACTTCGATCCACACGAAAAACGGCGTCGGGATGTCACCGCAGTACGATATCGGGAAGTACAGCCTGCTCGGGCTCACGAAGAGCCTCGCGCTCGAGCTCGGTCGCGAGGGCGTGCGGGTCAACGCCGTCGCGCCCGGCTGGGCCGACACCCGGATGACCGACGAGTTCTCCGACGCGGTGACCGAGCAGATCCTCGACAACAACCCGCTCGGCCGGTTCGCGGAGCCCGAAGAGATCGCCGACGCGATCACCTTTCTCGCTTCGCCCGCCAGCGACTACGTGAACGGCCACGAGCTTCGGGTCGACGGCGGCCAGGTCCCGATCGACAGCTGGCGGCTCGACGACCGGTAGACCGCTCCGACGCCGAACACCGATTTTGGCGCGCGCTCGCGCTCGTGTGCGAGTGAAGCGAGCACCGAGCGCGGATCGGCGTGCGAGGGATGAGCGAACGAACGAAGTGAGTGAGCGAATCGGCTGGGGAGGCGCGTGGTCAGCGGTTGTGGCGCGGTACTGTGGCGTGCGGTACCTGGCGGACTGAAAGGGCGAGGCGCGCTCGCGGGGCGAGGGCTTTTAGCCATTGCTGTCGACTTCGGTCGAGTCTTCCGGACAAACGCGTTGAGGCTTGACACATCATTCCAAGCGGGTCGAACCGCTTACCCCGCCTCGAAACCGAACCACGCCATGCTCACCTTCGTCGGACTCGGCCTCTACGACGAGCGCTCGATCACGGTCGAGGGCCGGGACGCGCTCCGCGACGCCGACCGTGTCTTCGCCGAGTTCTACACCAGCAAACTCGCCGGGACCACAGTCGAGAGTCTCGAAGCCTACCACGACACCGAGATCGAGGTTCGCGACCGGACGGGCGTCGAGCAGGAGCCCGAACCGGTCCTCGATGCAGCCGAGGACGGCGCGACGGCGTTCGTGGTCGCCGGCGACCCCATGATATCGACCACCCACACCGATCTCCGTCTTCGTGCCCACGAGCGCGGGATCGCGACCCGCGTGATCCACGGCACGACCGCCCAGGCCGCCGCGAGCTCCCTGACGGGACTCCAGAACTACCGCTTCGGCAAGGCGACCACGATCCCGTTCGCCTACGGCGACGGCGATATCCCTCAGAGCGTGCTCGACACCATCGACGCGAACCGCGAGCGCGGCCTCCACACGCTCTGCTATCTCGACATCAAGGCCGCCGAGGAGCGCTACATGACCGCGAGCACCGCCGCCGAGCGGCTCGCTCCAGACCTCGACGATCCGCTCGGGGTCGTCGTCGCCCGCGCGGGGAGTCCCGATCCGGTCGTGACCGCGGATCGGCTCTCGGTGCTCGCCGAGCGTTCGTTCGGCGAGCCGCTCCACCTGCTCGTGATTCCCGGCGATCTCCACCACGTCGAGCGCGACGCGCTGGTGGGGCTTGCCGATGCGCCCGAAAACCTGATGTAGCGCCCTTTCGCTCGTCGGCGTCACCGCGTGAGCATGAACGTTTCGTCGTCTCCCTGCCGATGGACGACTTCGACTTTCGCCGGGAGGTCGCCGTCGACAGCGATCGTGACTTCGTAGTCGATCGTTCCGGCCTCGGCCTCACAGCCGAGCGTCGTCGTGCCGTTCGACGGTCCGTGTCGGCCCATCCCGACAACGACGACGATGGTTTCGCTCTCGTTACGGATCGATGTGAGAGTTGGGTCCCCACACGTCTCGACGAAGATAGCACCCGTGACGACGATACGGCTTCGATCCGGTTCGAACCTGGCGGTCGCCGTTTCGTCGGATGGGCGATCGCCGGGACTGGCGTAGTCGGTGATCGTGAACGCGGCCGAGACGTTCTCAGTAGTCCTCCGTACCCGCGTCGGCGTCGTCGTGGTTCTCGTCGGCACGGTGGCCGTCTCCGCGTCGTCGGCGACCGTGGCGGTCCCCATGATCGTCTCGACGTCGGTCGCCGTGGCCTCCATCGTCTCCGTGGCGTTCATCGTGGTCGCTTTCGTGTCCCGCTCGGTGGTCGTCGCGGTCGCTGGCGTCGGGGTTTCGTCGGTGCCTGACGTCTCGGTTTCCGTGTCACCCCCGACGGCGGGTTCTCGACACAGCCGACCGTGCCGATAATCGACAGCACGACAGCGGTCCACTCGACGAAGGTCCGTCGGTGCACGAGTGTTCGTATGGGCCGAAGCAACACCCCGTTAAGTGCTTTCTGTCGGGTTCTGGTGTTCGTTCGGGGTTGCTCGCCATCAGAGGTTCGTCGAGGTGCGAGGACCGACGGCGTTCGATCAGCCCTCCCGTCGGCGCGCGTTCACGGGCTTCGCCCGCTCGTGCCATCCGAGTCGTCGGAAACGCTTCGCGTTTCCGAGATCCCGAAAGGCGAAGCCTTTCGGGTGACTGCGAGAATCGTTTTACGATTCTCGAACGCTTCGCGTCTCGCGCATCCCGACACCGAGCGCTCGCTGGAGGTCGTACTCCGTCCCGGTCGCCATGTAGAGCACGTCCTCGATCACGACCATCACCTCCGGGAGTTCGTGGATCACGACCCACGTGATCGCGACCATCGCCACCACCGAGAGGCTCTGGGCGAGCACCCGATCGGCGATGAAGTACGACACCTTGTACGGGTCCGAGGAACCGAACAGCGACATGACGGTCTCGGGAAAGAGGTGAAAGCGCTGAGTGCCGAAGCCGACCGCGATGAACACGTTCCGGACGAGATTTAGTCCATAAATCACCGGGATCGAGACCGCGAGCGCACGGAGTTTTCTGCCGAGTGGCGCGTCGGTCGCAGCGATCAGCCCGCCGAAGATCGCCATGCTCCCCACGCCGGTGCAGGCGATCAGAATGGTATACGTGATGGTCTGCTCGCCCTCGACGAACCAGAACGTGCTCTGGTAGTCGGGGTACGTCCCGCTCGGGACCTGGGTGCCCGAAACCACCGTCGGATCGACGCCGATGAGCTCGATCAGGAACGCGGTCTGGCGCGTGACGGTCTCGATCAGGAACTCCTGGAGGACGGTGATCGTCTCGAACGGGAAGAAGATCAGCCCCATCGCGGCGATGGCGCGCGAGAGCACGAACAGCGAGTCGCGCCCGCGCGCGAGCAACAGTCCCGCATAGCAGCTCGCCGGCACCGCTATCAGGGTGCCGATCCCCTCGATGAAGCTCTTCTGGACGAACGCGAAGTGATGGACCACCGAGAGCCAGAACACCGCGAAGACGACCCACGCCGCGACCGTCACCGGGCGCGCAAAGCGACTGTCGCGCCACGAGAGCACCGCGCCGGCGGTGAAGGTACCGACCACGAGCCACGCGAGCGGGTCGGAGAACTGACCGAACCACGCGA
Source organism: Halococcus agarilyticus (assembly GCF_000334895.1). NCBI lineage: Archaea > Methanobacteriati > Methanobacteriota > Halobacteria > Halobacteriales > Halococcaceae > Halococcus > Halococcus agarilyticus. The sequence goes on from NZ_BAFM01000004.1 coordinate 113,174, forward strand.
GCGCGGCGAGCAGGTCCCCGAACATTCGTCGTCGCTACGGCGATGACGGTCATAGGTCTTGCCGTCGAGACGCGAAACCGTCGGCCGCCGGCGATCGATCCGTCGGCGGAGTCACTCCCGTCTGGTCGCGAGCGCCGCCGTGGCCACGATGACCGCGACAGCGACCAGAATTCCGAACCCGGGGCCGTTCTCGCTCGTGGACCGATCCGAGCCGCTTGCGTTGCCGCCGCCGGACCCGCTCCCGTCGTTCCCGTCGCTTCCGGCCCCGACCGTGGTCGTGGTGACGTTCCGGACCGATACCTCGACGGTCGCGGCGACCGGTTCGCCGTCGCCCGTCGTTTCGCCCATGGCGGTGGCCGCTTCCGCACTGGTCTCGGCTTCGGCAGCGGTTCCGGCCGCCGTGGCGGCCGATCCCGTCGCTGACGTGTAGGGGCCGTCCTCGCTCCCGTTCGAGCTCACGAAGTCGAACACGCCGTTGTCGTTGGTGTCGCGGTGGGCCATCACCACCACCGTCGTGGTCTCGTTGAGCCGCCGGGTGAGCGTCACGGTGACGTTCTCGGCGGTGCCGTTTTCGAGGTGGCTCGACGCACCGAGGACGCTCGCGACGGGGGCTTCGTCGGCGTTCTGTGTGTGGACCACGACGTACCCACCGTTCGCGAGGGTGACGTTCCGGACGGTGACGGTTCCGCCGGTCGTCGTCTGATCGGCGACGGTGAGTCGGGCACCGCCGACCATCGGTTCGGGCGCGCTGTTCGGCCGGACGGGAACCGTGATGTCGTCGCTGGTGTTGAGCGGGCCGACCGCGCGCACGTCGACCGTGGTGTTCGGCGAGGTGTCGGAGAGGTTGAAATCGGTGGCGAAGCTGCCGTTCGGCGCGACGAGGGTGGTGTTGGTCCGCACGAACGACGCGGTGTCGTTGGCCGCGATGGTGACCGTCACTTCGCTCCCCGGCGCGACGCTCGTCGTCCCGGTGACGGTCTGGCCGGCGTCGGCGGTCAGCGAGACGTCGCCGAGACCCAGCTCGGCCCCGACGATGGTGACGTTCGCCGCGATCGACTGGTTGCTCGCGGCGAGGGCGCTCTCCTCGCGCACGGCGAGTTGAGTCTCGAACTCGTCGCCCGGTCGCGGCGGTCCGCGCTCGAACACCGCACTCCCGGTGTCGACGTTGAGGTAGAGCACGTCGTTGTCGGGGTCGGGGATCGCCCGGATCGAGCCGTTCGCGAGGCTCCGTGTGAGATCGAGTCGCTTCGGCCGCCGGTTCGTGTCGGGGTTGGTCTGGCGGACAGTGAGGTTGAACATGCCGCGTTCGACGAGCTGGCTGAAGTTCGCGGCCGCGAACGCGCCGTAGACTCCCGAAACCTTCGACTGGAGCACGAGGACGTCGCCGGCGGCCACGGTGTCGGTGGTGGTGATCCGGTCGTTCTCGATTGCGGCCGCGGCCTCGCTCGCGTTCGTCACGCCATCGAAGCTCCCGGCCGGAGTGGTCCACGTCACGAGTCCGTCGGTCGAGCGCTCGGTCAGCCTGAGTGTCGCGTTGTCGGTTTCGCGCCCGTCGACCGCGACCGAGAGGTTGTACGCGCTGGTGTCGAGGGGAGCGTCGAGCCGCTCGGTCGTCCGGTTCGTCTCGACGACGGCGTCGGCTCCGGCCAGCGTGTCGTACACGCGACTCTCGTTTTCGACGGTGCCGGCGAGGTACGAGTTCATCAGGAGCGTGACCTCGTCGTCGCCGTCGTCGGCGACCGTGACGTTCGTCTCGTAGTTGACTGCACGGCCGCCGATCGTCACCGTGGCCTCGCTCGTCCCGTCGAACTCGAGTTCCACGGCGGCGATGTCGCCGCGGTCCTCGGCGACGGTCGACCGGTTGAACGTCACGTTGCGCTCACCGGCCGGGGTCGTGTTGCCCGGGGGAGCGGCCGTCCCGTTGGTTCCCGTGGGTGTTCCGTTCGGACCGGTGGTCTCCTGGGCGCTCGCCGGCGCGAGGAGCGCCACGCCGCCGAACGACGCGAGGACCACGAGCAGCGCCAGCCAACAGCCGGCAGCTCGTCCGCGGCGGTCGTTCGTCACGGCTCACTACCGACGCGTCGACACGTCGCCGCTCCGGCCGCCGCCGTGTCCGTGGAGGGCGAACACGAGGACTGGAAGGGGGCGTTCGATTCTGGCATCATCCGTCGGATACGAATTGAGGGAACTGCCTGTCTAATAAAGCCTTTGTGGTGGACCCCGCTGCCGGCAGGCGGTCAGTTCGGTCGGGCGACGACCGCGAGGTGGTCGGCGTGGTGGGCGAGCCGGCGGGTATCGAGCACCTCGTACGTCGTCCGGAGTTCGTCGAGCGCCGCGTCGAACACGGTCTCGGGGTCGGCCGTCGCGTCCTCACTCCGAGCCTTGATCGCGGCGATGAGTCGGCCGTCCTCGGCGAGGAACCGCCGATTCGCACACGCCACGCGCGCCTGGCCACGGGTGGCGACGTCCTGAACGATCGCATCGAGATCGGCCTCGACCACGTGGGCGTACGTCTCGGGCTGATGAGCGTTCTTGAGCAGCGGCACGAGCGTGTCGCGCGACTCGGCAACGTCGACGAGATCACCCATCGGCCGCGACGCGAACTCCACCGCGTAGACGACCCGGGCGAGATCAGCGACGTGGCTCGCGGTGGTACCGTTGGCTGCGCCGAGATAGAGCACGCGGTCGTCGCCCGCGAGACCGGTGTCCATCCCGGCGTCGAGCATCGCGCCGAGCTTCGATCGGCGGACGTCCCACGCGCGCCAGTCACCATCGACGGGTTCGCCGTAGACTGGCGGGCCCTGGGTGGCGAGGCGCTCCTCGCCGTCGATCTCGCGGGAGGCAACGCCCTCAGGCAGCGCCATCGTCACCCCGTTCGTCGGCGTGCTGGTCGGTGCCGCCGTGGCCCCCATCGCTGTCGTCGCGGCGTGCTCGGATCCGCGCGATCCGCTCGTCCAGCTCGCGAGCGAGGTCGGGCCGGCGGTCGCCCGCGTAGTGATCGATCCGCGCTGCGATGGTGAGCTTGCCCGCGAGCGCGCGGGCCGCCGATCCCCGCTCATCGGGATGGGTGTGGCGGACGTACTCGTGAGTGTAGATGACGCCGTGTTTCGGCGACGGGGCCGATCCCCGGAGGTGGGCGAACAGCGCGTCCTCGGCTCCGAGGACCTGCATCGTGGAGCTCGACGTCCGCGCCAGCGACTCCAGCCCCCCGGCGAGCGCGAGCAGCCGTGCCGCAAGCGTCGGCCCGGCGAGCGCAGCGAGGTTCGGGGCTACCGTTCGAACCGTTCGCTCGACGTACGTTTCGAGTTCCGCCGCCTCGCTATCGAGTTCGACGACCCGTTCGGCGAGCGTCGTCAGGCGGTCGTCGGCGGACTCGGCGCGGCCGTCGGCCTCCCGCTCGACGAGTTCACGACAGTATTCGATACCGGTGCCGGCGTCTGCCTCCCAGCTCGCGGCCCACTCCGCGACCCGCTCGGCGAGTTCGTTCGCCACGCGTTCGGCGTCGTCCATCGCGCGGACCGCGTGGATCACCTGGCGGTCGTCGGCGCGCTCGCGCTCGGCGGCTGCCTCGCCCGCGGCCGCGATCGCGGCCTCGCGGAGCGCCGCGTAGTACTCCTCGTCGGTGTCGGCGAAGCCAGTCTCGACGGCCCGTGCGGGCCAGTCAGCCGGGGATTCGGCGCTCCCGGTCTCGATCGCGTCGCGTGCGCCATCGAGATCACCGCGCTCCAGCCCCTCGAACCACCCTGTCCCTGCCGGCGTTCCCTCGCTCATGCGTCGGGTCGTGGCCGGGCCGACAAATCAGTTCGTGGTTTCGACGCCGCCGGTGTGTAAGAACGCGACCAGTTTCTCGGGATCGGCATCGAAGCCGCCGGCCTGGGCCACCGTCTCGCTCCCGCCGCCACCGCCGCCGAACTCGGCCGTGAGATCGTCGACGACCCTGCTTGCGTCGATTTCGCCATCCGTGGCAACGGCGATGCTCTCGCCGTCGGCACCGACGAGCGCGACGGCATCGGCGGCCGAGCCAGCGAGATCGTTCGCTCGCTCCGCGAGTTCGTTGGTGTCGAGATGATCGACCGTCCCGACGAGCCACCTGTGGCCGTCCCGCTCGACCACGGTCTCGCGGAGTTCGTCGAGTCGCGATTCGACGAGACGTTCCTGCAACCCTGTCCGTTCGGCCGCGAGCGCGTCGCGTTCGTCGCGGAGCCGCGCGACTGCGTCGGGAAGGTCGGTCACGCGGGTTTCGAGCGCGGCGGCCGCGTCGAGCGCCGCGGTCTTCTCGGCACTCCGGCGCTGGATCGCGGCCGGCCCGACCGCGAACTCGACTCTCGTCACGCCCTCGCCGGGGTTCGATCGATCGAGCGCTGCGACCGGCCCGATCTCGCGGGTGTTCCGGACGTGGGTTCCGCCGCAGGCAGCGACGTCCCAGCCGTCGACGTCGACCAGCCGAACCGCCTCGCCAGCGATCCCCTCTTCGGTCTTGGTGTTGAACGCCACGTCGTCGCGGGCGAGTGCCGCCTCGCGGGGTGCGGTCTCCCACGTCACGTCCTTGGAATCCCAGACCGCGCGGTTGACGAGGCGTTCGAGGGTCACGAGCGCCGCGTCGTCGATCGCCGTCGGCGTCGCGAAGTCGACTCTGACCTTGTGCTCGTCGATGTCGAACCCGCCGTAACCGAGATCGTCGAACAACCGGCGACCGGCCCCGTAGAGCATGTAACTGGCGGTGTGGGCACGCATGCAGTAGGTTCGAAAGGCGGGATCGATCCGGCCGGCGACCGTCTCGCCGACCTCGACCGCCGGTGCGTCCGCGAGCGTGTGGACGATCTCGCCGTCGCGCTCCTGCACGTCCACGATCCGCTCGCCGGCGAGCGTGCCACGGTCGGGCGGCTGGCCCCCGCTCTCGGCGTAGAAGTACGTCTCGTCGAGCACGAGTTCGTCGTCGTCCCGCGATTCGACGACCGCCTCGAACTCGGTCGTGTACGGCTCGGCCGGTGCGAGGGTTTGCATACCATGGAGACTCGATCGGTCGACAAAACCCCCACGGTGAGCCGAGCACTGTCGGCGGACGGGGATCGTGGGGATTCGGGAGCTCGTTCCGTCCGCTTCGCTGTGTTCAGTCGTCGTCCCGGAGCACCTCGCTCGGGCCCGCGATACCGCGGTCGCGGACGGCGGCGCGGAGCCTGGCGACCGGCGAGCGGTGGCCGCGTTCCTGGCGGCGAAAGGTCAGCGTCAGCCCGACCAGCGCCACCACCAGCAACACCGCGAACGGGCCGCCCGTCAGCACCGCGAGCGCCTGCAACGCCTCGCCGCCGCCGACGAGCAACACCGCCACCGCGACCCCACCCTGAAGCAGCCCCCAGAAGACGATGCTCCCGGTCGTCGGCGCGCGATTTCGTTTCGTGGCGAGGATCGACACCACTAGCGTCGAGGTGTCCGCGGAGGTGACGATGAACACGATGATGAGCGCGAGAAACAGGAACATCAGGAGCTGGCCGAGCGGGAGCGCCGCGAAGATCGGGAAGCCGGCGACCGCCTCGGGCGTGGCGTAGGCCTCGATGGCGGCGAGGATGTCGGCCGTCCCGGAGCGCTGGAGGGAGAGTGACGTCCCGCCGAGCAGGACGAACCACACGGCGGTCGCGGCCGACGTGGCGACCGCGCCCGTGAGAACCACGGTTCGGATCCGCCGGCCCTTCGAGAGCGCCGCGAGGAAGAGTCCGGCGAAAGGTGCCCACGAGAACCACCACGACCAGTTCCACACCGTCCAGCTCGCCACCCACTCGTCCGCGACCAATCCACCGCCGAGATAGAGGCTCATCGGCACGAAATCCACGACGTAGCCGCCGACGGCGGCGGTCCCGATATCGAGGACGGCCGATCGTGGGCCGACGCCGATCAGCAGCGCCGCGAAAAGGATGAATAGGACGATGGCGATCCCGGCGATCCGACGGATCCCGCGGTGGACGCCGCTCGCGGCGGAGACGACGTAGATGAGCGTCAGGCCGGCGACGACGAGGACGGGAGCGATCGCACCGTAGGTGACGCCCCACTGGTAGCTGACGCCGGCGAGGAACTGCTGGCCGACGAGCGCGACGGAGGTGGCGATCCCACCGATGGTGGCGAACACCGCCAGCACGTCGACGAGCGTCGCCCAGCGGCTGTCGAGACCGTCGACGCCCAGAAACGGCGTCAGGATCGCGGATATCCGCAACGGTGCGCCCCGCTGGTGGGTGAAGTAGGCGATCGGCACGCCGATGGCGACGTAGGCGCTCCACGCCGAGAACCCGTAATGGAAGATCGCGTAGGTGAGCGCACCGGCCACGGCACCGCCCGATCGTGGCTGGGCGTCGAGGAACGGCGGCGGCATGTCGTAGTGAAGAAGCGCCTCGGCCGGTCCCCAGAAGACGATGCCGGCGGCGATACCGGCGGTGAAGAACATCGCGAAGTACGTCGGGTAGGTGTAGGTGGGTTCGGCGTCGGGCCCCCCGAGTTTGATCGCTCCCCACGGCCCGATCAGCAAGAACAGGCAGTAGAGTACGGCAAGAAACATCGCGCCCAAAAACAGCCACGCGAACTCGAAGAGCAGCACGCTTTCGACGGTGCCGACGACCGACTGGGTACCCGACGGTGCGAGGTAGTACGCCGCGAAGAAAAGGGCGAAGGCCGCCACCGGGACGCCGAACGTGATCGGGTTCTGACGGGCGAGAAATCCCCTGAACCGCGCCGCGCCGCCCCTGAGCGTGCCGATCCACCCGAGACGACGGATCCGCAGCAAGTATGGGGCGTCACGGCGGGCCTCCTCGGTCTTCGCGTCGACCGTGATCGGCAACAGCGCGACGTACGCGAGGCCGGAGCCGAAGAACATCAGCGAAACCACGAGGATGGCTCGCCCGGTCAGCAGCGAGCCGACGATCCCCGGAAAGAAGAACACCGAGACGACGGCCGCGCCCGCGATCACGCAGACCGGCACGAGGACGCTCCGGAGGACCGTCTCCACGGGACCGGCCCCCTGGGTACTCATGGCACGAGGTACGGTACTTACCCCCATAGTCCTGTCGTTGGCGCGCTCGACGGCTCGAATCCGGCCTCGCTCGCGGATCGCTCCGTGGACCACAGCGGCCCCAGCGACGGACGGATCGTCGTCGTGGCCCCGCGATCGCGACCGTCGGGCATCAACGGCGGTGCTATCGGCGACCAGCCTTTATGATCGCACGCCTGGTACGTCACGGGGTGGCGAACGATCCCCCCGAGACGACGATGGACGCCGCCCTTCGGGAGCTGTTCCACCACGACGACAGGGTGCCGTTCGTCTACTGGCGGGAGTACACCGGTACGGACACCACGGTTCCGCTGACCGGGGCGGTCGCGGTTCTGGCGTTCGTCACCGGTCTCTCACATTTCAGCCAGGGCGATCTCGCGTTCGGTGGCCCGCTCGCACCCGTGCTGCCGGCCGAATCGGCGACCGTCGTCCCCTTTGGAGCCGTGCTCCTCGCGTTCGTGCTCGGGGGGCTCGCGGTGGGGCTCCGCCGCCGTCTCCGGATCGCGTGGTACGGCACGGTCCTCGTGCTCCCGCTGGTGGTGGTGTTGCCGCTCGTGACGGCAGAGCCGACCGATGTCCTGCTGTTCGTGCTCTCGCTCGGCACGTTTCCGCTGGTGGTCCGCAACCGGACCGCGTTCGATCAGTCGCTCGATCTCTCGCCGTTTCAGACCGCCGCCATCGTGGCGTTCGTCGCGGGCCAGGCGTACGGCACCATCGGGGCGTACAGGCTCCGAAACTTTTACACCGGGATCGAGACGTGGACCGACGCGTTCTACTACATCGTCGTCACCGGGACCACCGTCGGCTACGGCGACGCGACGCCGACGAGCCAGGGGGCGAAACTGTTTACCCTCTCGGCGATAGTCATCAGCACCGGCACGTTCGCCGTCGCCTCGGGGTCGCTCATCATTCCGACGATCGAGTCCCGGGTGTCGGCCGCCTTTGGCACCATGACCGCATCCGAACTCGCACTCATGGACGGTCACGTCGTGGTTCTCGGCTACGGCGATCTCACCGAACCCCTGGTCGACGAGCTGGTGGCCACGACCGACGTGGTGGTCGTGACCCCCGACGCCGACACGGCGTCGGCGCTCGGCGAGGACGACGTGAACGTGCTCACCGCGGATCCCACGGACGAAGACGCACTGCTCGACGCGCGGATCGACGTCGCGAGCGGGGTCGTGGCCGCGACTTCGGACGACGCCCAGGACACCCTCGCGGTGCTCGCCGCGCGGGAGGTGAACCCCGACGTCCGGATCGTCGCGGCGGCGACTGATCACGGCCACGTCGGCAAACTCGAACGCGTGGGGGCCGACGAGGTCATCAGCCCGTCGGTCATCGTCGGCCGTCAGCTCGGACAGTCGGTTCTCGGCGATGCCGACGCGTCGGCCGTTGAAGCCGAGGTAGCCGAAACGGAGACAGCCGGAACGGACGACGCCGACGACGAAGACACTGATGAGGACGGAGACACCACGGTGCAGCCGTGACGGTGGGCGAGCGGACCGTCACGGTCCGCCGTGCGGCCGGCCGTGCTCGAACCCGACTCTCATAAAGGGGTGTACCATCACGTCCGCGGATTTATCCCGATGCACGGACGTTCTTGTTGTGGATAAACCATGTACGACACGATCCTCATCCCGACCGACGGGAGCGACGAGGCACGGAAAGCGGCCCAGCACGGGATCGAACTCGCGGCGACGCTCGGCGCGACCGTCCACACGCTGTACGTGATGGATCTGCCGGGTGTGCCCCGTGCCCTCTCGATCAGGGACGACGAGGAGCAAGTCCGCAGGGAGTACCGGGAGTACGGCGAGCGCGTCACCGAGGAGGTGGGCGAGATGGCGAGCGACGCCGGCGTCGAGTGTGTCACCGCGCTCAAGAGCGGCACGGTCCACGAGGAGATCGTCAGGTACGCCGACGAGGAGGGGGTCGATGCGATCGTGATGGGAACCGGCTATCAGGGCCGGTTCGGCGCGCTGCTCGGCACCGTCGCCGAGAAGGTCGTCCGGCTGTCGACCGTCCCGGTGATCTCGACCAAACTGAGCGAGAGCGAGGCGCTCAGTCAAGTCAGCGACTCCTGACGTCGGTCGACGGTCCACTCTCAGGACAGCGCCGTGTCGACTGCGTCTTTGGTATACCCCAGCCACACGCTGAGGACACACGACACGACGACGAGCAGCACGGGCAGTCCGAAGACGGCAGCGAGAACCGCGCCAGGAAGCCCCAGTACACCGGTCCGCACGAGAAGCCAGAGACCGATGAGAGCGAGCGTCGTCGCCGTCGCGATGCCGAGCGTGAACGCTTCCGCCGCCGCAAGACCGGGCGAGTGACGAATGGCGGCCATTGGCCGGCGCTACGGCAACGGCCGATATGAACTGCGCGATGCTCTTCGATCGACGGTCGGAGAACTGGAGAGCCGGAGAATCGATCGGACAGGGGTCCGACCGATACACTGACGTCATCGACCGAGAACGTCGATCGCCCTACAGCCGCGACTCGCGCAGATAGATCACGATGCTCGCGGCCAGAAACAGCGCCCCGGCCACGCCGAAGTTCCCCCCGGTCATGACCAGCGCGCCGCCGAGCATCAGCACGGTCGCCACGACCGCCAACGCCAGCGCGATCGTGTTCACGATCGCCTCCGTTCGGGAAGCCGTGTTCGAAGGGGTCGGGGATCGATCGAGAACGGATGGGTCGCGACTGGAGCACCGATCATGGTCAGAAGTGATCGAACTCCCAGTGGTACTGGCAGCTCCGACACGTGGCCCACTCGGGAACGTCGAACGCGTTCGGATGGCGTCGCCCGTGGCGCATCCGGTCCTTGCAGACGGGACAGTGGAGCGTGAGGAGTTCCAACTCGGGGAACTCGTGTCTGGTGAACTCGGCGACACACCGGGGGCAGTCGATCGGGTCCATCCCGCCCGCCTGGTAGATCTCGTGTTCGCATCGCGGACACTGGAGCGTGGCTGGCGGGCGCTTGTTCCAGCCGATGTCGCCCTCGACCGTCGTGGTCTGTGCCTCCGGGATCGACAGCCGGAAGTTCTCGAGGTCGTCGTCGGTCCGGAGGGGTTCGATCAGCCTGTCCGCGAGCCACTTGAGGCGTCCGAGCATGATGTGTACCGAGCGATCGTCTCCTGGGGTCGCTACGCGAACACTGGTAATAAGCCACACGCCTGTGTGCCGACGGACCATCCGATCAAGCGGACGACAGTCGTGCCATCCATCCGAACGACCGGCGTGCAGGCCGACAGTTCGCGCCGACAGCGAGGAGTTGCTGGCGCGGAACGACCGACCGGGAACGCCGATTCGGCGATAGAACCATCCGGCCGGAGCGGGTAGTGAGAGCATGGAACCCGATCGCTGGGTCATGGCGGCGGTGGAGGCGATCGGTCCGCGCGCGAGCAGCGTCCAGGCCGTCGACCCGAGCGTGATCGTCGACGCCCCGCCGACCCGAGCGATCGGCGCGTTCGTGTTCGTGGTGCTGTTCGGCGGTTTGTTGCTGTGGCGGTCCGACGGGTTCGTCGATCGGGCCGTCGACACCTCGATGGAACGCCCCGCGGTGTCGACGGCCTACGGCGTGATGGCACACGTCTGCGTGCTGTTCTTCGGCGTGTACTTCTTCAGCCAGGTGACCCGGCTCAGCGCCAACGGGCTCGTCGTCGCCGGGGCTGGCGCGGCGGTCGCCGTCGCGGTGGTGGGGCTCGCGGGGCTCGGGTTGACGGTCGTCGGCGCACGCCTCACCGAACTCGTCGGCGAACGCAGACCGTGGTACGGCCTCCTCGTGGGAGCGGTGCTCGGCGCGGCCGCGTGGCTCCTACCGGCGGTCGCCGCGGGACTCGTCGTCTGGGTCCTCCTCGTCTCGATCGGGATCGGCGGGCCGACGCGGGAGTGGATCCACGCCTCCAGGACACCTGCCACCGAAACCGACGCCTGAGAACACTCCCCCTTGACGGCAGATGGGGATGGGCACGGGAACCGACCATGGCAAGTTGACACGTACCAACGTTCATGTCCGTCGACGACCGTGTGTTCACATGGAACACATCGTCTCGGAAGACGTAGCGGTCGTAGTCTGGGTTGCGGTCCCGGGACAGGCCACGTGGCTGGTGACGATCGGTGCGTCGCTCGTGTTGATTCTCATGCTGGTCGGGTTCGGCGGCTTCGTCTATCAGAGCATGACCGGCGACGGCATCACGTGGCCCGACGAGCGGAGCGACGACCCGGACAACGCGGACGACGAGGGGGTCGAGCGAAGTCGTGGGGACGACGAGTGGGAGTACTACTGAGGAGTGCTGTACGGGGCGCTCGCTGGGCAGTTCGCGGATCACGAACCGTGAACCGTCTCGGTGAGGGAACGTCGAAAAGCGCGAAGCGGCGGAAGATCGATCGGTGAACGAGCGCGGCCGGGTCGAACCGGGTAGTCGGTCAGTCGTTGGAGGTGTCCCTCCCGTCCGCAACCCCGGTTACCACGTCCCCACCCGTGCGATCCACGGCCACGTCGTCGCTGTCACTGATCTGATCGATCTGCTCGCGGAACGCCTCGGATTCGAGGATGGTGTACTCGTTGTCGAGCCCCAAGTACACCGTATAGCACATCACGAGGAGGATCACCGCGAACGGGAGGCCGGTCGAGATCGCCGCCGCCTGGAGGCCGTTGAGGCCGCCGCCCCAGAGCAACACCGCCGCGACGATCCCCTCGGTGGTCGCCCAGAAGACGCGCTGGGCGCGCGGCACGTCGTGCTTGCCGCCCGAGGTCAGGTGATCGATGACCAGCGATCCCGAGTCAGAGGACGTGACGAAGAAGGTGATCACGAGCAGCGTGGCGAGAATACCCGAGATGGCACCGAGCGGGTACTGCTCGAGCATGATGAACATCCCGAGCGTCTCGAACGTGCTGTACTCCATCGAGCTGTACGCGCTCATGATCGGCCCGCTCCCGCTCCCCTGCAGCGCCGTCGCCAGGGCGCTCCCGCCGAACGTCGAGAGCCAGACGACCGAGAACAGCGTCGGCAGGACCAGCACGCCGAGTACGAACTCACGGACCGTGCGACCCTTCGAGATGCGCGCGATGAACATCCCGACGAAGGGCGACCACGCGATCCACCAGCCCCAGTAGAAGACGGTCCACGCCGAGACGGTCCCATCGAGCGCAGCGCCCCCCGCACCGAGCGTCCCGGTGAAGAAGCTCAGCGCGAGGAAGTTGCCGAGATACGCGCCGAGCCCTTCCGCCATCGTCCCGAGGACGAAGAGCGTCGGCCCGACGATGAACAGGAACCCGAGCAGGATGAGCATCAAGTAGAGGTTGACCGTGCTCAGGCGCTTGACACCGCCGTCGAGGCCGGCCGCGACCGACAGCACCGCGATGAAGGTGATGCCCGCGATGAGCACGACCTGTACTGACGTGTTGATCGAGAGGTCGATGATCCCGAGCATATCGCCGCCCACGTAGGAGAAGCCGGAGTTCACCTGCGCGACGCCGAGGCCGAGCGAGGTACACAGGCCAAAGAGCGTGGCGAACACCGACACGAGGTCGATGATGTGGCCGGGCCAACCGTAGATGCGGTCGCCGAGCAACGGCCAGAAGATCGAGCGGAACGTCAACGGTAGCCCGCGGTTGAAGGAGAAGAAGGCCAGCCCGAGTCCGACGAGCCCGTAGATGGCCCACGGGGAGAGCCCCCAGTGGAAGAACGTCTGAGCCATCGCCGCCGTTCCCGCCGCCGCCGTCCCGGCCTCGGCACCGAAGAAGGCCGGTGGACTGTTGAAGTACACCACCGGTTCGGTCACGCTGAAGAACATGAGACCGATCCCCATGCCGGCGCTGAACAGCATCGCCATCCACGAGAACGTGCTGAACTCCTTTTCCGCCTCCACGCCGCCGATCCTGATCGACCCGTACTTGCTGATCGCGAAGTACACGATCGTGATCAGGAAGACGTTCACCGCCAGCAGGTAAAACCAGCCGAACGTCGACTCGATGAACGTCTTGGTGCCGTCGAAGACCGCTGTGGCCTGTTCTTGGCCCAGAATGAGGGTGATGGCGATGAACAGTACGATCAACAACAGCGCACCCGGGAAAACGACGGGGTGGATGTCGAAGTTCCCCCCAAGGAGTTGCTTGTTCGTGTCTCCCGGTGATCGATCGGAGTCGGGGTGGAACAGCTCCACTTGCAGCCCGTCGGACATCTCGCCCGTCGCCTGGTCGGATTCGTCGCTAGCCATGTGCTATCTCCGTTCTCAACCCGTTCTCGCTGCCGTGTGATACGCTCATGAGTGAGTGGATCGTGATTCGGCTGTGGTCCGCGCCGCCGTTCGCTTTCCGTGTCTGTCCGTCTCTACACCGCCAGCCGCGTCGTGCGTAACCATGACACGAATGCCGTGTCAACCGATACCATTTGTAAGGATTAAGCGTTCGCGTTGAATCGCGCAGGTCTTTTTAAGTACTCTGGGCCAGAGATCCCTCGTTGGCGGCCACGAGCCGGAAATCGAGTACCGGCCGAGCGCATCAGGCATTGACGTGTCTGACCTCGTATCCGTGATCGCGGATCGACCGGATGATGGTGCGAGCGTGGCTCGCGCCGGTGGTCTCGACCTCGAAGACGAGGTAGGCCTCGCCGACGTCGAGTTCGGGGGCCGAACGGTCGTGGCGGACGGTTCGAATGTTGGCGTCGTGGTCGGCGATCACTCCCGACACCTCCCGCATCTTGCCGGCCTGGTCGTCGATCCGCACCCGGAGCCGGAGGAGCTGCTCGCGGTCGGTGAGCGCGTGGATCAGCACGGTTTGCAGCATCGTCATGTCGAGGTTCCCGCCGCACAGTAGCGCGAGGACACGCTCGTTTTCGACATCGAGATCATCGCTGAGGATCGCGGCGACCGACGCCGCACCCGCACCCTCGACGACCTGTTTCGCGCGTTCGAGGAGGAGGAGGATCGCGCGGGCGATCTCGCCGTCGGTGACGGTCACGATCTCGTCGACGTGTTCCTCGATGAGCGAGAGCGTGAGATCCGAGATCCCGCCGGTCGCGATCCCGTCGGCGATCGTGTCGACGGAATCGAGCGTCTGTGGGAGCCCCTTGTCGAGGCTGTCCGGGACGGTTGCGGCCCCCTCGGCCTGGACGCCGACGACGCGCGTCTCGGGCGAGAGCTCGCTGTACGCCGTCGCGATCCCCGAGATCAGGCCGCCGCCGCCGATCGGCACCACGACAGTATCGACGTCGGGACAGTCCTCGACCATCTCGACGCCGAGGGTGCCCTGGCCCGCGACGATCGCGGGGTCGTCGTAGGCGTGGACGAACGCGGTCGCGTCGTCCGCGACGAGCTCTTGAGCATGGTTCATCGCCGCCTGGAAGTCCTGGCCGACGAGTTCGACCGTCGCGCCGTACTCGCGGGTCGCGTCGACCTTCGCCTGCGGGGCCCCGTTCGGCATCACGATCGTGGCGTCCATCCCGAGTTTCGTCGCGGCGAGCGCCACGCCCTGCGCATGATTACCGGCGCTCGCCGCGACGACTCCTTCTGTACGGCCCTCGGCGACGAGCCGGGCGATCTTGTTGTACGCGCCGCGGGGCTTGAACGAGCCGGTCCACTGGAGGTGTTCCATCTTCAGGTGAACCTCACCACCAGTAACGTCGTCGAGCGAGGTGCTCCGCTCGACCGGCGTGGGCTTCACTACCGACTCGTCGTCGAGCCGGTCGCGGGCCGCCTCGATATCCGCGAACGTCACTGGAGGGGCGGCGTCCTGGCTCATGTCAACGGAGAATTCGGTCCATGTCGGGATCGAACAGCGGTTCCTCGCGCACGGTTGCGGAGTGACGTTCGCCCTCGTAGCTGATATGAACGTCGGTCCCCGGCTCGGCGTGGCTTGCCGGGAGGTAGGCGTAGACGATCCCCGCGTCGATCGTGTAGCCGTAGTCGGCGCGGCAGCCGTAGCCGATCACGTCGTCGCCATCGAGAACCGGATGCCCCGAATCGACGATCATCCCTGTGTCATCGAGCGTGATCGGCACGAGCTTCTCGTCGATCCCGTCCTCGCGGGCCGCTACGAGCGCGTCCTTCCCGATAAAGTCGGTGTCGAGGTCGACCGCGAACTCGATCCCCGCCTCGTAGGGGTTGTACTCCGGCGTGACGTCGGTTCCCCACAGCCGGTAGCCCTTTTCTAAACTGGTGGAGTCGAGCGCCTCCCACCCCATCGGCACGACGCCGTACTCCTGGCCCGCCTCCCAGATCGTATCCCAGAGCTGCGCGCCGTACTCGGTGGGTGTGTAGAGCTCCCAGCCGAGTTCGCCGGCGTAGGACAGCCGAAGCATCGTCACCGGCAGGCTCCCCAGGTAGGTCTCCTCGACGGAGTAGAAGGGGAAGGCGTCGTTCGAGAGGTCGGCCTCGACCAGTGGCTGAAGAACGTTCCGCGACTCGGGACCGAACACCCCGATCCCCGACCGGCTCGAATCGTGGACGGTGATCGACACCGAGTCGGGCGCGTGCTCGCTGATCCACCGCGAGTGCAGCGTCGCGGAGTTGCCACCGCCGGTCGTCAGCAGATACCGATCCTCCCCGAGCCGCGCGACGGTCAGATCCGCGAGAATACCGCCATCCTCGTTCAACATCGTGGCGTAGCGCATCCGCCCCACCGAGCAGTCCATGTCGTTCGTCAGCAGATGCTGGAGGAATTCCTGGGTTCCCTCGCCTTCGACCTCGATCCCGGTGAAGGTGGTCATGTCGAACATCGCTACCCGGTCGCGGACCGCCTGGTGTTCGACGCCCTGTGCTTTCGACCAGTTGCGCGTGAGCCAGTCGGGGCGATCGGGAACCTTGTACTCGGAGAGGAGGGATTCGTTCGTCTCGTACCACTGGGGGACCTCCCAGCCGTCGGTGTCGTAGAACTCCGCGCCGAGGTCCGTCTGCCGGTCGTAAAACGGACTTCGTCGGAGCGCGCGCTGGTTCTGCGGTTGTTCGCGCGGGTGGATGAGCTGGTAGACCTCCTGGTACTGCTGGGCCCCGCGGCCGTAGGTGTACTCCCGACTGCCGGCGTGGGACTGGAACCGACTGATGTGGGCCGGATCGGCGTTCACGCGCTCGCCGTCGAGTCGGGGAGTCCCATCCTCCATCCATGCGGCGACGATGTCGCCGGCACCGCCCGACTGGGTGACCCAGATCGCGAGCGACCACCACAGCCCGTCGGTGTCCTCATCGGGACCAAGAATCGGCATCCCATCGGGCGTGAAACAGAACATCCCGTTCATCTCGGTCTCCCACGAATCCTCGTCGAAGGCCGGGACGAGTTCGCGGGCGGCGTCGTAGGCGCTCTTGTCGTGGTCGGGGTGGGTGTTCTCGTAGAAGTGGGTGGCGGTGAACTCGCGGAGGGAGGGGTATTCCAGCCCGAGATCGTCGAGTTTCTCGGGGCCGTAAATGTCCTCGGGGTCGACGAGCAGCGGTTCGTGGTTGTACGACCCCACGCCGTAGGAGTCGCCGTGCTGGCGGAAGTACAGCGAGTAATCCTGATGGCGGAGCATCGGCTGTTCGATCTCCCGCTCCGCGCCAGCGAGCTCGTCGATCGGATCGCTCACGAGGTACTGGTGTGAGCACGGCACGAGCGGAATATCCCTGTCGACCATCTCCCCAAAGAGTGGGCCCCAGATGTTGGTCGCGACGAGGAGATCGTCACACGCGATCCGCCCTTGGTCGGTGACGACCGCCTGCACCGCGCCGTCGGCCGTTTCGATGTCGGTGACGAGGGTGTTGCCATAGAACTCGTGGCCGGCGAGTTCGCTCGCGCGCTCGGCCATCGCCCGCGAGGCGTCGACGGCGTGGGCCTTCCCGTCGGTTGGCAGATAGTACCCGCCGTGGATCACAGTCGAATCGATCTGGGGAACGCGCTCGGCGACCCTCTCCGGCGAGAGGAGTTCGCCGCCCTCCAGGCCGTAGGACTGGCCCCACTCGCGCTTTCGTTTCAGGAACTCCCATCGGTCCTCGGTGTACGCGACCTCGATCCCGCCGGACATCCGGTAGCTGTCGAGATCGGTGTAGAGGTCGCGGGTGTACGCCGCCATCTCGGTCATCATCTTCCCGCCGGCAGTCTGGAACACCAGTCCGGGGGCGTGCGACGTGGAGCCGCCGGTCTCGAACAGCGGTCCACGATCGAGAACGACGACGTCCTCGCGACCCCGTTCGGCGAGATGATACGCCGCCGAGCAGCCGACACAGCCCGCACCCACGACGACGATCCCGGCGCTCTCCGGCAGTGTGCTCTCCGTGCTCATGATGCTATTCGCCGTTCCCGTCGGATTAAACGGCGGGGTGGACTACCACACCCGTTTATACTATCGAACGGACGATCGTGAAATTCGTCGCTGTATCGAGGCTCCCTCTGGCGATTTTCGAGCGTTCATCCATCGAAATACCGCTCCGAGAGGACGCCACGCCGATCGGTTGGGGTCCGGCCGATGGAGCGATCGCACTTAGTGGGCGCAACTACCGATCCCGAACCCTTTTTGCGTGACTCGCCGACCTCGACGCATGACCGAAATCATCGACGGTGAGGCGGTCGCGAGCGAGATCAGGGACGGCGTCGCCGAGTGCGTCGACACCCTCGGCGGCGCGGGCGTCACGCCGGGGCTCGCCACCGTCCTGATGAGCGACGACGACGCCAGCGAGACGTACGTCTCGATGAAACAGCAGGACTGCGAGGAGGTCGGGATCGCAGCCCACGACATCGAGATCGATCCCGACGCGCCCGCCGAAGAGCTGTACGACACCGTCGACGAGCTGAACGCGGACGACGCGATCGACGGCATCCTCGTCCAGATGCCGGTGCCCGACCACGTCGACGACCGCGAGGTCCTTCGGCGGACTCGTCCCGCGAAGGACGTCGACGGGTTCCACCCTGAGAACGTCGGCCGTCTGGTCGCCGGCGACGCCCGATTCAAACCCTGCACGCCTCACGGCATCCAGAAACTCCTCGAAGCCTACGACATCGAGACCGAGGGGGCTGACGCGGTGGTGGTCGGTCGCTCGGACATCGTGGGCAAGCCGATGGCGAACCTCCTGATCCAGAAAGCGCCCTTCGGGAACGCGACGACGACCGTCTGTCACTCCCGGACGACCGACCTCGACGCGAAGCTCGGCAACGCCGACATCGTGGTCGCCGCGATCGGCGTGCCGGAGTTCGTCGACGGCTCGCTGCTCAAAGAGGACGCGACCGTGATCGATGTCGGGGTCAACCGTGTCGAGACCGACGACGGCGACTCCGAACTCGTCGGCGATGTCGACTTCGAGAGCGCACAGGAGGTCGCGGGGGCGATCACGCCCGTTCCGGGTGGCGTGGGTCCGATGACCCGCGCAATGTTGCTGTACAACACCGTCAAGGCGGCGAGTCAACAGCACGGCGTCGAGGTCGAACTGCCCTGAGACAGGCCTGAAGCGCGGGGAGCGATCCGATCCACGAACCGCGTGGGTTTGCCAGGCAACGTGTAGGCCGGCGAGCGCCCGGCAATCGCTTATATTGCTCGGCAACGTAGATCTGCGTAGATGGTCGCGCCGAAGCATTCCCCCGGGCCAGCCGCCGAGCACGCCTTCAGAACGGGCATCATAGCTGCGGCGCTGGTCGGGCTCGCCGCGATCGGGATTTCCTACTGGACGGGGACGATCGCGCTGCTGTTGGCGGGTTACTCGTTGGTGCTGCTGTTCCCGCTGTATCTCGTGGCCGCGGCGATGGTGCTCAGCGTGTGGCTCGGCTACAACACGGACGCGAGCGATCTGCGCCCGGTGTACCGGAACGACCGGCGATCGTAGGCGAGCGGCGACGCCGGAGCCGTTCGGAGTGTTGGTTTCGATCGAGAGCCGCACGGCGCGACGTCCGCCCGGGCTCAGAGCAGCGGTTCTTCCTGAACTGTCGCCGCGTAGCGCTCGCCCTCGTAGCGGACGTCGACCCCGGTGCCTGGCTCGGCGTACTCGGGCGGGAGGTAGGTGTAGATCACGCAGGCCCCCACGCTGTAGCCGTACTCGGCGGCGTGGACGTATCCGAGGACTTCGTCGCCATCGGTCGGGAGGACCGGTCGATCGGCGAGCACCATCTGGTCGGGGTCGTCGAGCGTGAGACAGGCCACTTCGTGGTCGATATCGCCGTTCGCGGCGGCTTCGATTGCCTCCTTCCCGAGGAAGTCGGTGTCGAAATCGACCGCGAAGCCGAGGCCGGCCTCGTAGGGGTCGTGCTCGGTGTGGAGGTCCTCGCCCCACAGCCGGAACCCCTTCTCGATCCGGAGTGCGTCGAGCGCGCCGTTGCCGTAGGGGCGGATGTCGTACTCCGCACCCGCGTCCATGACGTGCTCCCAGAGGCGTTCGCCGTACTCAGAGGGTGTGTACAGCTCCCAGCCGAGTTCGCCGGCGTAGGACAGCCGGAGCGCGGTCACCGGGATGTTCTCCACGAACGTGCGCTGGCTCGAATAGAAGGGGAACGCCTCGTCCGAGAGATCGGCGTCCATGACCTTCGAGAGGGTCTTTCTGGCGTCGGGACCGGTGCAGACCATCGCCGCGAGGTTGGAGGTAACGTCGTTGACCACCACGTCCTCGGGGGCCTGACTCCGGACCCACGCGAGGTGGTTGCTGCCGACCTCCCGCCCGGTCGTCAGGAGGAGGTAGCGATCCTCGTCGACCCTGGTGACGGTGACGTCGGCGCGAACGCCGCCGCCCTCGTTGCACATGAGTGTATAGCGAATCTGTCCCACGTCGAGATCCATGTCGTTGGTGCAGAGCCACTGGAGGAACCGCCCGGCGTTGCTTCCGACGAGTTCCATCTTGTTGAACGACGTCATGTCGTGGAGCCCGACGCCGTTCCGGACGTTCAGCGCCTCCGCCCCCTCGATCGGCGACCAGTACTTCCCTTCCCAGCCTTCTCGATCCGGGATGCTATCGCCGTACTCCGCGAGGAGATCGGCGTTCGAGTCGAACCAGTGTGGCTCCTCCCAGCCTGCCTCGGCCCAGAGTTCGGCATCGCGTTCCTTGTGACTGTGGTACATCGGCGTCCGCCGGATATCGCGCTGGTGTTCGGTCCAGACCCACTTGGGATGGATGATGGAGTAGAGGTTGCGGTACTCCTCGCCGCCGAGGTCCTTCGCGAAGTCCCAGCTCCCCTCGTGGGGCGCGAATCGGTTGACATTACAATTCCGGAGGTCGATCGGGCCGTCGGGGAGGCAGGGAACGCCGGTCTCCATCCACTCGGCGAGCGCCTTGCCCGCACCGCCCGCGTGGGTGATCCAGACCGCCGCGGCGGTCCAGAGGCCCGGACACTCCTGGACCGGGCCCAGAACTGGAAGTCCGTTCGGCGACGCGGAGTACATCCCGTTGTACTTGTAATCGAGGCGCTTGCCCTTCGTGGCGGGGAGGAGTTCGTCGCTCGCCGTTCGCGGCGCTTTCTCCTGGCGATCGGGATGGGTCGCGTTGTTCAGGTGGTACTCGGTGAAGTCGTGGACCGACGCCTGGTTGCCATCCTCCTCGTTGCCACCCAGCTTCGCGGGATCGGGGACGATGGATTCGTGGTTGTACGATCCGATCCCGTACCGATCACCGTGCGTCCGGAAGTACATCGCGTTGTCCTGATCCCGGAGGATCGGTCGGTCGGGATCCTGGAGGAGAACCTCACTCTTGTCGCCGGAGACTGACTTGTAGTTCTCGTATACGGGATCGTCGGTGACGTCCTGCCTCGCCCCTTCGAGTTCGGCGAGCGGCTCCGTGATGGTGTACTGGTGTTCGACCGGCGCGATCGGGAGGTGGATGTCGAGTTTCTCGCTCAGCTGGCGCGCCCAGATGTTGGTCGCCACCACGACCTCGTCGCACTCGACCCGGCCGTTCTCGGTCACGATCGCCCGAACGCCGTCGCCGTCGGTCTCGATGTCCTCGACCGCGGTGTGGCCGACGAACTCCGCACCCATCGACTCGGCTGCCTCGGCGAGCGCCGCACACGCCCGGA
Source organism: Halococcus agarilyticus (assembly GCF_000334895.1). Taxonomy (NCBI): domain Archaea; kingdom Methanobacteriati; phylum Methanobacteriota; class Halobacteria; order Halobacteriales; family Halococcaceae; genus Halococcus; species Halococcus agarilyticus. The sequence goes on from NZ_BAFM01000004.1 coordinate 134,161, forward strand.
CGCCCGAGGCCTGGCCGTCGGTCGGCGAGTAGTACCCGCCCTCGATGGCGTCGGGATCGACCAGCGGGAGCTTTTCCGCGACTTCGTCGGGACTCAGAAGCTGTGGCTCCGGCACACCCCACGCCTCGGCCCACTCGACCCGTCGCTGGAGGTAATCCATCCGCTCGTCGCTCCGCGCGACCTCGATCCCGCCCGTCTCGTTGTAGACCGGTTCGTCCTCGTCGCGTTCGAGCGAGGAGTAGAGCCGACGGCTGTACGTCGCGAACTTCGAGAGCACCTTCGGCTCGTCGGTCTGAAACATGATTCCCGGTGCGTGGGTCGACGAGCCACCCGTGGTGGGGAGCGGTCCCCGGTCGACCACGAGCACGTCTTCCCGACCGAGGTCGGCGAGGTGATACGCCGTGTTGCAGCCGACGATACCCGCGCCGATGACGACGGTTCCTGCCTCGCTCGGCATCGTGTTCGCATTGCCCATGAACGCTACGCCAATGTTGCGCTTCGGTATTCACTTTTCGCCCCCAGTATCGGCTACGTTTATCACAGAAACCGATGTCGAGACTGTCACCACCTGGAATCGTTCGTCCACGGACCCTCCCGAACGAGCCTCGGTGATCCCACTGCTGTCCCCGGATACGCGACGCTCGATCCTTACGGCGCTCCCCTGGCGGTATATACGTGTTAGGCTGTGCCGGCCAAGACCTAAGTCCGCAGTGTCGACAACTATGTGCAATGTTCGCGTTCGAGCCGGGACGACAGCCGTGCGGAACGAGCGCCGCCGAAATCGGTGGGGAGCCGAACGAACCATGTCGGTAGCGCGTTCGGCCGCCGCCTCGGACGGGGCCACCGATCTGCTCACCGACCTCCGGTTCGAGCTGATGCCGTTCGACAGCTTCGAGGGTCAGATGGGCCACCTGCCGGACGGGGCGACGATCGCCATCACGACCTCCCCACAACTGGGACTCGACGCGACGATCGAGTGGGCCGAGAAAGCCGCCGAGCAGGGGTTCGCGGTCAGCCCTCACATCGCCGCACGCTACGTCCGCGACGAAAAGCATCTCGAAGAGATCGCGCGCCGGCTCACCGACGCCGGCATCACGGACATCTTCGTGCCAGGCGGCGACCGCGAGGAACCGATCGGCGAGTTCGAGTCGGCCTACGACCTCCTTACCACGCTCGACGATCTCGACTACGCGTTCGAGGAGGTGGGGATCACCGGCTATCCCGAGGGCCACGAGTTTCTCGACGACGCGACGCTCGCCGAGGCCATGAAGAAGAAAGCGCCCTACGCGACCTACATCGTGACCCAGCTCTGCTACGATCCCGACGCCGTCGTCGAGTGGATCGAAGCGGTTCGGGAGCGGGGCGTCGATCTCCCAGTAGAAATCGGGATCCCTGGCGTGATGAAGTACCAGCGGCTGCTGAAGATCTCCCAGAAGGTCGGTGTGGGCGACTCGGTCCGCTTTCTGAAGAAGACGACCGGCGTTCTGGGATTCGTGCGCCAGCTCGTCGGCTCGCGCGGGAAGTACACCCCCGACGATCTCATCGACGGGCTCGCACCCTACGCCGACGATCCCCACTACGACATCCGGGGCCTCCACATCTACACGTTCAACCAGACCTCCGACATCGAGTCGTGGCGGTACGGCCGGCTGGAAGAATAGGACTACCGATACCGATCCGACTCGTCGGGCATCACGTACTCGCCGAAATCCTCGACCGTGCCGACTGGTGGCGCACCGAACAGGATCCAGACGTGGGTCTCGTCGGTGTGGTTGCAGAGCCCCCGGATCGGATCGGGACCGAACCGGACGACGCCGCCTTCGGGCACGTCGTGGACCTCGTCCTCGATGCCGACCTGACCGTCGGTCACCGCGACGTAGATCTCCTCTTGGCGCTCATGGGCGTGCGGGTCGAGCACCTCACCGGGATCGAGTTCGACGGCGTTGACCCGCATTTCGGTCGCGCCGAGGTGGTCGGTCAGCTTCCGGTGTTCGACCGCCGACTCGTTGAACGGCTCGGCCTCGACGTCCGTGTAGTCCACGATGGCGAAGTCGTCGCTCATGGGAAGAGGTCGGGCTTAGAACAGCCCGGAGACCGTGCCATCGGGATCGATGTCCATCTCGGCGGCAGCGGGGTCGGCCGGGAGGCCAGGCAGCGTCAGCACATCGCTAGTGAGCGCGACGAGGAAGCCCGCGCCGGCGGAGGGGTAGATCTCCTGAATTTCGAGCTCCCACCCTGTCGGCGCGCCCTTCCACTCGGCGGTGTCGCTGAGCGAGTGGAAGGTTTTGGACATCACCACTGGCACGTCGTCGAACCCCAGCGACTCCATCCGCTCGATGTCGTCCTGCGCGCTGCTCTGGAACGTGACCGACTCTGCGCCGTAAATTTCGGTCGCGATCGTCTCGATTTTCTCCTCGATCGAGTCGTCGACGTCGTAGAGGTACTCGAACTCTTCGTCGTCCTCGTCGATCGCGGTCATGAGCTTCCGGGCGAGGTCCGCACCGCCCTCGCCGCCCTCGCCGAACACCGTCGATTCGGCGGCCTCGACCCCGAGATCGTCGCGGCAGTGATCGAGAACGGCCTGCACCTCCTCGTCGGCGTCGCCCGGGAATCGGTTGAGCGCCACCACGACCGGCACGCCGAACTTCCGGAGGTTCCTGACGTGGGCGTCGAGGTTCTCGAACCCGCCCCGAACGGCCTCGACGTCGGTTTCTTCGAGCGCGTCGAGGTCAGCGGGCCACATGTCCTTGCCGTGGTACTTCAGCGCGCGGATCGAGGCGACGAGCGTCACTGCGGCGGGTTCCATCTCGCCGAACCGACAGACCACGTTCATGAACTTCTCGGCCCCCAGATCGGAGCCGAAGCCCGCCTCGGTGATAAGGTAATCCGAGAGCTTCCGCGCGACGTCGTCGGCGATCAGCGAGTTGGTTCCGTGGGCGATGTTGGCGAACGGACCGCCGTGAACGAACGCGGGCGTGCCCTCGATGGTCTGGACGATGTTCGGCTTCAGGGCGTCCTTCAGCAGGATGGTGACTGCGCCCGTCGCCTCGATGTCGTCGGCGGTCACGGGGTCGCCGTCCTCGTCGTAGGCGACGATGATCCGTGCGACGCGCTCCTTGAGATCGGCGAGATCGTCGGCGAGACAGAGGACGGCCATCAGTTCGGAGGCTGCCGTCAGGATGAACCCGTCCTCGCGGGGCACGCCGGTGACGTCGCCGCCGAGGCCGACCACGGTCTCGCGGAGCACCCGATCGTTCATGTCCATCGCACGGGGCCACTCGACCCAGTTGACCGCGATGTCGAGCTCGTTGCCCTGCTTGATGTGGTTGTCGAGCATCGTCGAGATGAGGTTGTGCGCCGACGTGAGCGCGTGGAGATCGCCCGTGAAGTGGAGGTTGATGTCCTCCATCGGCAGTACCTGAGAGTAGCCGCCGCCGGCCGCGCCGCCCTTCACCCCGAAGACGGGGCCGAGCGAGGGCTCGCGGATGGCGGCGAGGGCGTCCTCGCCGATGTGGTTGAACGCCTGGCTCAGCCCCACAGTAGTGACGGTTTTGCCCTCGCCCATCGGGGTGGGTGTCATTCCTGTCACGAGAATCATCTCGCCGTTATCGCGATCGGATTCCCGGACGCGCTCGATCGCGTCGAACGTGAGCTTCGCGGTGTCGTCGCCGTAGAGGTCGAGGTCGTCGGCCGCGAGCCCGAGCGGTTCGACCACCTCGGTGATCGGATCGGTGTCCACGCTCTGGGCGATCTCGTAATCCGTCGGGAACCCGTCATCTTCGTCCGAGGATGCCATGTGCCATCGTTCTCCGGAGTGCCTTTTCAACGTTCGTGTGAAGCACGTCCAGCCTTTTTATGCGATGAACGACGACGATCGCTGCTCGGCGATCACAAAACCGTCGTACAGCGCCCCGGTACCGCGTCGGCCGCGGCTCCTTGGCGACGCTGAACGAACGATCCTCGCGAAATCCTTTAGGCGTCCTCCACCGGAGAGAGTGTCGACCGGTTCGCCGGAACGAACCGATCGGCCCCTCGATGAACGAACCACGCGTCGTCACGACCCGCTCCGCGTTCGCCGGAACCGCCCGCGAGGCTCCACGAGCAGCGCGCGTGCCGGTCGAAGTTCGAGTGACTGTCGACGATCCGTTCCTCGCTTATCGGCGCGCACGCGGTCGTGAGCAGACGGAACGAGCCGATGGAGTGTACCTCGAAACCACTGGTGGTCAGGCGGGCTGGGGGTACTTCGCCATCGACCCAGTGTTCCGACTGCAAGTCGGTGACACCTTCGAACCCGCCGACGACGCCGAACCGTCACCCTCGCTTGCGGAACTCGCCGGGCTGCTCGATCGCGAGACGCTCGTCCGCGGCGACTGCGACGTGCCCTACCCCTGCGGGGCGTTCGGCTGGCTCTCCTACGACATCGCCCGCGAGCTGGAGGATCTTCCCGATACCACCGTCGACGATCGCGGCCTACCCCGACTCCAGCTCGGGGTCTTCGATCGGGTGGCCGCATGGGAGACGGGATCGGCGGACGAGACGACGCTTCGTGTGACGGCCTGTCCCCGGATCGGCGACGACCCCGCCGCGGCGTACGAGCGGGGTCGCGAGCGTGCGCTCGATCTCGCTCGCGCCGCCATCACGGGCGACCCGTCGATCGGTGACGCACCGATCGAGGCCGACGACGCCACGTTCGAGAGCGACTGCACTCCCGAGGAATTCGCCGAGCGGGTGCGGCGGGTCAAACAGTACGTCCGCGACGGCGACACGTTTCAGGCGAACGTCTCCCAGCGGCTGCGCGCGCCGGCCGCTGTCCATCCCGTCGCGGCCTTTGCTGCGCTCCGGCGGGTGAACCCCGCCCCCTACTCGGCGCTGCTGGAGTTCCCCGGCGTAGATCTCGTGAGTGCCTCGCCGGAACTCCTTCTGGATGTGAACGAGGACGAACTGCTGACCGAACCGATCGCCGGCACCAGGCCACGCGGTGACACCCCCGAGGAAGACGCCGAGCTGGAACGCGATCTTCTCACGGACGAGAAGGAACGCGCCGAACACGCGATGTTGGTCGATCTCGAACGCAACGATCTCGGGAAGGTGAGCGAGTACGGCAGCGTCGAGGTTTCGGAGTATCGCCGGGTCGACCGCTACTCCGAGGTGATGCATCTCGTCTCGCTGGTCGAGGGACGTCTCCGCGCGGATCGGGACCTCGTGGATGCCGTCGCCGCGACCTTCCCCGGCGGGACGATCACCGGTGCGCCCAAACCCCGAACGATGGAGATCATCGACGAGGTCGAGACGACCCGGCGCGGGCCCTACACCGGCTCGATCGGGGTTTTCGGCTTCGACGGCCGCGCCACGCTGAACATGACGATCCGGACGCTGGTGCGCCGCGACGAGGAGTACTTCCTCCGAGTGGGTGCGGGGATCGTCCACGACTCCGAGCCCGAGAGCGAGTACGCCGAGACCATGGACAAGGGCCGCGCGCTGATTACGGCGATCGACGACGCGCTCGGCGACCGTGGCGAGCTGGCGGTCGAGCGCGCGACCGCGGCGGACGGCGGTGCAGCCGCGGCCGACGACGGGGAGGTCGGCGAACGATGACCCGGATCCTCGTGATCGACAACTACGACTCCTTTGCCTACAATCTCGTCCAGTACGCCGGTACGGCGGTCGACGCCCCCGAGAACGGCGAGGTCGTGGTGCGGCGCAACGACGCGATCGACGTCGCGGGGGTTCGAGAGCTGGATCCCGACGGGATCGTCGTTTCCCCAGGACCGGGCACGCCCGCCGAGGCCGGCGTGTCGATCCCGGTGTTCCGCGAGCTCGACTACCCGACTCTCGGGGTGTGTCTCGGTCATCAGGCGCTCTGTGCGGCCCACGGCGCGCCCGTCGGCCACGCGCCCAGCGTGGTCCACGGCAAACCCTCGACGGTCCGTCACGACGATCGAGGGGTCTTCGCAGGGCTGCCCGAGACGTTCGCCGCCGGTCGGTATCACTCCCTCGCGATCGAGCGCGACGACCTCCCCGATCCTCTCGTCGAAACGGCGCGATCCGAGGACGCCGAGACGACGGACGAGGATTCGCCAGCCCACACCGACGGCGTCGTGATGGGCGTGCGCCACCGCGAACTCCCCCACGAGGGCGTCCAGTTCCACCCCGAAAGCATCCTGACCGACGTCGGGATGGAAATGATGAAAAACTTCGAGCGGCGGTGTCGCCCGAACGATCGGTAGCACCAGGGGCTGAGCGCCTGATACTGGTGCTCAGCCCTCGGCGTCCGCCTGGCGCTCGGCCGCGCGCGCCACGTTCGCAACGAGCATGGCGAGCGTAACTGGGCCGACGCCACCGGGGACGGGCGTGATCGCCCCCGCGACCGACTCCGCACTCTCGAAGTCGACGTCGCCGACGACCTCGGTGCTTCCCTCGCTTCCCGATTCGACTCTGTTGGCGCTCACGTCGACGACCGTGACGCCAGGCGAGAGCATCGAGCCATCGACGAGCCCCGGCACACCGACGGCAGTCACGACGACGTCCGCGCGGCGGGTCACGCTCCCGAGATCCGAGGTTCGAGAGTGACAGACCGTCACTGTGGCGTTGCCGTCCGGGCACTTCTGGAGCAGGAGGTTCGCGAGCGGCTTCCCGACGATGGCCGAGCGGCCGACGATAGCGATGTCCTCGCCGGCGATCGGAATCTCGTGTGCTGTGAGCAGGCGGCGGACCGCGGCGGGCGTCGCCGGGAGATAACGGGGATCGTCCCGAACGAGCCGGCCGAGGTTCGCGAAGCTGAGACTGTCGACGTCTTTTGTTGGGTCGAGCCGTCGCCGCACGCCGGCGAGCGCGACGTGATCCGGCAGCGGGATCTGGACGAACACGCCGTCGATTTCGGGGTCGGCGCACAGTCGGTCGACCGTATGATGGAGTCGCTCCGCGGGTGCACCGGGATCGATTCGGACGTCCTGACTTGCGATGTCGAGGTCGCGACACGCCGCGTGTTTCAGTTCCACGAACCGCTCGTCGGCCGGATCGTCGCTCATCAGGACCGTGGCGAGCGTCGGCGTGACGCCCCGCTCGTCGAGTTCGCGGACGCGATCGTGCACGTCGGCCCGGATCTCGGCCGCGACCGGCTCGCCGCGCAGCCGTTCGGCGGACGGCATATGCTCCGTCTGGACCGGCCCGGGTTTGAACCTATCCGTGTGAGCGGGCGCACTCGAAGTATGCTACCGGGGAGGAGATTTTGACTAGCATCGGCGTACAACCACAGGAAGGCGGCGACCGATCGGACCGATCCGCAGATGGCGTTCCTCCCAACAGCATGAGAGCATCGGGCAAGTCACGACTCGAATGAGAACCGCAGACCACACGCCTCCCCAACCGATTCGCTCAGTCACTCCGTTCCTTCACTCATCCCTCGCGCGAGTCGCGCGTCTCCGGCGTCTGCTCGCGGGTGCTTCGCACCCGCTCGCACGGCCAGCGGGACCTCCGGTCCCGCTCGGCGCTCCCGCGCGCCACCGCTCCCCGGTGGTGAACCGATTTCCGCTGACAGTACCGCGGCTCACGACACGGCCGGCTGCGCGATCGATGGATGAGTGGGCGCAGAGAGAACGCCGCCGATGACTCCCGACATAAATGGGTGGTGCTGTTAACTCTTTCATTTATGATCCGGAGGAACAGTGTTCGAAGGCGATGGCAGAACCCGAACCACCGACCACCGAACGCGATTCGCACCCGAACCACCCGAACGTCGACCAGTCCGACCGCGTGCTCCCGCGAAATCTGCGCCAGTCCGGCGACCCCGGAATCGAGATGCTGGTCTCGACCCGCGTCCGGAAATCGCCGTTCTTCCACAAGTCGTTCAACGAGGAGGGTGCATGGCGCGCGACGGTCTACAACCGGATCTACCACCCCCGGGGGCTGGTCGAACCCGAGGACGGCGGAGCGATGGCGGAGTACGAGGCACTGACCGAGGCCGTGACGCTGTGGGACGTCGCGGTCGAGCGCCAGATCCGCGTGAAAGGTCCCGATGCGGAGGCGCTCACCGACTACGTCATCACCCGGGACGCGACCGAGATCGAGCCGATGCACGGCAAGTACGTCATCCTCTGCAACGAGGACGGCGGCGTGCTGAACGACCCCATTCTACTCCGCGTCGAGGACGACGAGTTCTGGTTCTCGATCTCCGATTCCACGCTCATGCAGTGGCTCGAAGGGGTGAACGTCGGCAAGGAGTTCGACGTCGCAATCGACGAGATCGACGTCGCCCCCATGCAGATTCAGGGTCCGCGCTCGGAGGACGTAATGGTCGAGGTCGTCGGCGAGGAGGTTTCCGAGATCCCCTACTACGGTCTGATGGAGGCCGAAATCGACGGCTGTCCCGTGCTCGTGAGCCAGACCGGGTTCTCGGGCGAGAAGGGCTTCGAGATCTACGTGAAAGAGGCGATGGAGAACGCAGAGCGGGTGTGGGACCCCGTACTGGAGACCGTGAAAGACCACGGTGGGATGCAGATCGCGCCGGGCCACCACCGTCGGATCGCGGCGGGCATCCTCTCGTGGGGCCAGGACATGGATCACGAGACCTCGCCGTTTCAGGTCAACCTCGGCTATCAGGTCCCCGACGACAAAGCGGGCGACTACGTCGGCAAGGAGGCACTCGAAGCCCAGCAGGAGCGGATCGAGAGCGGCGAGTATCCGTTCAACCTCAAGATGGTCGGGCTGAAGATGGCGGGCGAGCCGATCCGGGACTACGCGCCCGACTTCTGGCTCGTCTCCGATCCCGATACGGGCGAGGAGTGTGGGTACATGACGTCGCCGTGGCACAACCCCGAACTGGAGACCAACATCGGCCTCGGCTTCGTGCCGGCGGAGAAGCTCCAGCAGGAGACCGACGCGGCGCTCAACGACGAGATCTACGAGGAGGATCTCGACATCGAGTTTCAGGTGCATCTCCCCGACGAGTACGCCGAGGAGTCTGGCGAGTCGGTGTACGCCACGGTGGCCGAAGTGCCGTTCAAGGAGTCGGTCAACCCGAGCGCGCGCGAGCAGGCCAAGCTGAACGCGCGAAAGGACGCCGAATCCGAGTAAGCCCCGCTCGCGTCACGTGATCGCCTTTCCGAGGGCGCTATGCGCGTCGATCGGCGCGTCATCCGAGCGAACGACGTTCCGGCGGTCGATGCGCGAACGCGGTCGTGTCACTCCTCCAAGAGCGCCGTCTCGACGAGTTTGGCCGTCCCACGACGGATGCGACCGCCGATGGCGGTCGGTGAGAGATCGAGTTCGTCCGCGACGTCGGCGAGGCGGGCCTCGCGCGGCTCCTCGAAGTAGCCGTTCTCGTAGGCCGTCACGAGCGCGACGCGCTGAGCCTCGGTCAGGCCCGTGGGTTCGCCACCGTTCCACTCGTCCTGGCGGAACATCTGCTGGAGGGTGAAGGAGATGTCCTCGTCGTCGCAGTAGTCGGCGAGCGCGGCGAGCGCTTCCCGGTCGGGGAACTGGAGTCGGACCGTCCAGCCGCGGGCGCTGGTGGTGGCCTCGCGCATCAGCCCGCTGAGTTCGCTCGTCTTCGGCGAGACGAGCTTCGTCTCGGGCGGGTGGCGGATCCGGTAGACGCGGGTCGCCGCCGAACCGGCCACCAACTGCCACTCCGCGACCGTGTGATCCTCGTCGAGTCTGGTCTCGAACTCCTCGCCGGGGTTCTCGACGAGGAAGAAGAAGATCCCCGTCTCGGGGTCGGTGCCGGACTGGGGCACGACTCGGATGGTCACGTCGGGACACTCGCGGATCGTGGGCGCGAGCGAGAGGTCCGGGTGGTCGATGTCGACGACGGCGATCAGGTTCACGACCGGCCACCCCGTCGTGCCTGGTTCGGCGTGCCGGCACGGCGATGCACCCGTCGCCAGGCGGTCGGCGAGGCGGCAGTCGGCACGGCCGGCCGCCGAACGCATCGGGCGGCCGAAACCGAGGGCCGAAACGGCGATTCACGCGTGGGCGATCGTCGATCGTCGTCGGTCCGAGGATCGATCACTGTTCTCGTGTCTCATGAACCGATTCGCCGACAGTCGGTTAAACCGTTCGGATCGCCATGGCGCGTCGCGTGCCGATCGGACGGCGGACCGTCGAGCGTGGACGGCGGAGCCACGATCCCCGACGATCGGCCCCGTGTCCATCGCACGCTCGAAGCGAGGCTGGACCGAAACGGCGACGCGAACAGGGACGAATTTGGGTGTGAGTTCGGGGTATGTTTTTATGTGACCCGTATGTGGTGAGTATGTGGGTGAGCACCCAACTATGTCAAACGACACCATCGCGGAACGCATCGAAGCGGGGGAGAGCTTCGTCGACCCCGACAACTTCGAGTTCGACAACGCCGACGACGACATCGATCGCGAGAACGAGAGCACGCGTGACCTGCTCGGCCGCGTCAGCGGCGCGCTGAACCGGCGCTCGTTCATGGGCAACGCTGCGAAGGCCGGAGCCGGGGCGGTCGCGCTCGGGACCCTCGCGTCGGGCTCGGCGGCGGCCTACCACGAGGCCAGCGACGTCGACATCCTGAACTTCGCGCTGACGCTCGAACATCTCGAGGCCGCGTACTACAACGAGTTCCTCGACGAGTACTCCGAGGGCGAGATCGAGAACGCGGACGCGATCGGCATGAAGTTCGCCGATCCGAAGCTCCGGTACTCGACCTGGCAGGAACTCGTGCGGATCCGCGACCACGAGGAGGCCCACGTCGAGGCGCTGACGAGCACGATCAACGACCTCGGCGGCACGCCCGTCGAGGCCGCCGAGTACGAGTTCCCGTACGACTCGCTCGAATCGTTCGTCAAGTTCTCGAACCGCGTCGAGGCGGTCGGCACGTCGGCGTACGCCGGTGCGGCACCGTTCCTCGACAACGAGGCCGTCGTGGAGGCGGGGCTGTCGATCCACTCGGTCGAGGCACGACACACCAGCTACTTCGGCGCGCTGCTGCCGAAGAGCTCGATGCCGAACGCGTTCGACCCGGCCCGCAGCATGGACCAGGTCGTCGGCATCGTCTCCCCGCTGATCGTCTCCGAGTAGTCAGTTCGGCCCACTCTCGCTTTTTTGATCGTGTGCCGCCGTGAGTCGAGACTGCCGTCGAGCAGCCGGTCAGTCACTTGGCGAGAGCGTCGTAGTCGAACCAATTCGTTGCCGGCGCACGAGCGGGTTTCGACAAGATTTAACCTCCGGGTCGTCTCCGAGCGGACATGAGCGAAAGCGAACAGCAGGCGAGTGCGACCCGATCGTGTGTCTCGTGTGGGATCAACATCTCGGGCACCAACGCCGCCGCCTTCGACTGTCCCGAGTGTGGGACGCAGATCTACCGGTGTGCGACCTGTCGCAAGCAGAGCAACCTCTACGAGTGTCCCGACTGTGGGTTCACGGGGCCGTAATCATGGGGAAGGTCGCCGCGAAGCTCAAGGTGATGCCGGAGAGCCCCGAGGTCGATCTCGACGAGCTCCAGCACGAGCTCGAGGACTCGCTGTCCGAGGGTGCGAAGATCAACGGGTTCGAGCGCGACGACGTCGCCTTCGGCCTCGTCGCGCTCCTGCCGACGGTGATCGTCCCCGACGACGCCGGCGGAACCGAGGCGGTCGAGGAGGCGTTCGCGGACGTCGAGACGGTCGAGAGCGTCGCGGTCGAGAACGTCGGCCGGATCTGAACCGCGGAGCGGCAGGTGGTACGGTCGGCCCGACGTGTCGACCCGGAACGGACGTTTTATGACGGTCGACGGGCAAGCGAGCCGTATGCCTAACTCGAAAGGACCTCTCAAGAAGACCCGCAACAAGCTCTCGAACGATCCGCGCGAGCGCGGCACGTCCCCGCCCCAGCGCGCGATCGAGGACTTCGACGAGGGCGATCACGTCCACCTCAGCCTCGATCCGAGCGTCACCGATGGACGGTTCCATCCCCGGTTCAACGGCCACACCGGCGAGGTGCTCGGGAGCCAGGGCCGGGCCTATCGGGTCGAGATCGTCGACGGCGACACCGCGAAGACCCTGATCGTCACCCCGGAGCATCTCCGCCGTCAGGAATGACGATCTTCAAGGAGCGCCTCGACGAGGAGTACCTCACGCTCGCCGAGACGAAGGAACTGCTCGCCGACGTCGAGGCCGAACACGCCGCCGACGAGGACCGCGAGATGCCCTACGAGCTCGCGCGCGCCATCGAGCACGTCAACCGGTTCGCGGAGCTCACCCCCGAGGAGTCCCGCGAGTTCGTGGCCGAACTCCGCGAGCACGAGAAGGTCGACGAGCCGACCGCCTACAAGATCGCGGACCTCAAACCAGCCAATCGCGACGAGCTCCGCGCGATCTACGCCCAGGAGCGGTTCTCGCTGTCGGGCGACGAGCTCGACGACGTGCTCGGGATCGTCGCGAAACACGTCTGATCGCCGCGAATTTAAGTACGTCCTCGGTGTACGGGAGGTATGAATGACGCCGAGAGCGGCGACGATGCGGGAGCACGCGAGCCACGAGCCGTCGTGCTCGATCTGCTGCCGAACGGCCGTCCCGACGACGACCGCCCGGCCCACCGGAAACCGCCGCTCGCCTACGCCCTCGGCGAGTCACAGTTCCGACTCCGGGAGCTGACGCTGGCCGAGGACGCCGACATCTCCATCGGCGATCGGATTCAGTTCGACGGCGAGGGGGTCGAGTCCTCCCGCGAGGTGGCGTACGAGGACCTGTCGAACGCCGCGCGATCGGAGCTCGAGTACGCGGCCGAGGAGATCATCGACCGCGACGAGGCGCGGTTCGTCGACTTCTACAACGACGCCCAGCCGATCACGCTCCGGCTCCACCAGCTCAATTTGCTCCCGGGGATCGGCAAGAAGCTCCGCAACTCGATCCTCGACGAGCGAAAGCGCGAGCCATTCGACGGGTTCGACGATCTCGAAGAGCGCGTCGCGGGACTCCACCGACCGAAGGAGATCCTCGTCGAGCGCCTGATCGAGGAGCTCCGCGACGACGACCTCAAGTACCGCATCTTCGTCGGGCGCGACCCGAACGAGGGGTAGGTATCGTGACTCGATCGCGCGGTCCAGTGCGGACCTCGCATCTCGGGTGACGTCGGGAACCGCCCGAACCCGCGTCAGTCGTACAACCCGTACATGACCGCATCGGCCGACACGCCGATCGGGGTGATGAGAAGTGTCGGGATCACAGCACCGATACGTAGCACCTCTCGTAGCGTGGCAACATCGCTGAACTCACTCGGAGCGCCCACTATCGCGAGGCCAACGGCTACCGTGGTCGCAAGTGAGACGACGCTGAGCAACAGCGCCACGCCGAAGACGGTCCACGTGTGCCCCTCTGTGAGATCGAAACTTCGACCGAGTGCTTCTATCGGTCCGCAGTCGTCCAACATGACGGCAGCCGTGACCAGCCGCAACCGCACACTGAGGTAGATCCCAGGAACGACCAGGAACAGCAATCCGAAGATGATGATCACGCCGGAGATCAGTCCGGCGACGAACACGATGACGAGACGGACACCGAACGACACTCGGTTCTCGGGACGGCCACCCAGCGTAGAGTACGCCATAGCCACCACGACTCCGCCGGCAACGAGCGACAGAACGTTGGAAAGCGACTGGGAAAGCAGCGAAGCCACTGCGACGAACAGGTACACGACGAAGATCATGGGGGCACGGCGAGCCGTCGAAACCCCTTCGGAGACGATACCGATGGTGCTGGCCGACGCTCCGCGGTCGATATCGAGAGAACTACCCGTTTCAGTACTCATCGTGATGTGGTATGTCGCCCGAATGGCTCAGTTAAACGCCTTCCGGCCCGACAGAGAACACGGCGACGGCCGTTGGCGAAGACAACTGGCCGCCTCTCGGTAGAGTGGGTTCCCCGACCTGATCCATCGTGCGCGAGCATCGGCTACGGCGCTCGCTACTCACGCCCCTTTGCGTTCTGCCCTGCGCAAGCGGGATGAGCAGAAACGCGATGTTTTCATCAACCGGTCGTTGTCAGTACGCCGACACCGAACGCTTTCAAGACAGCGAGGGGCTTTTCGTTCCGTACCGTCCGTTACCAGCGCTACGGATCCTGGGAGAGAGCAAACACGGCGTTTAACATGCGACGAACGGATACACCGAGTCATGACCGGTCGGAACCGTTCGTCGACGGCGAGCCGCGATCCCGACGCGCTGCTGGCCCGCGCAGGGATCCAGCCCGACCGCGATCAGGACCAGCACTTCCTCGTCGACGACCGCGTGCTCGATCGCCTGCCGACGTATGTCGAGGGGGTCGACACCAATCACGTCCTCGAAATCGGGGCCGGGACGGGCGCGCTGACCGACCGCCTGCTCAACGTCGCCGATCGCGTCACGGCGGTCGAGCGCGACGCGCGTCTGGCCGAGTTCCTCCGCGAGGAGTTCGCCGACGCCCGCGGGGAGGGGCGGCTCGAAATCGCCGAGGGCGACGCGCTCTCGGTCGAGCTTCCCGAGTTCACCGCGTCGGTGTCGAACCTTCCGTATGGGGTGTCGAGCGAGGTGCTGTTTCGACTGCTGCCCGCGAAGCGACCGCTCGTGGTCACAGTACAAACGGAGTTCGCCGAGCGGATGGTCGCCGATCCGGGTACGGCGGAGTACGGCCGGCTGTCGGTGACTGCGGGCCACTACGCCGAATGCGAGATCGTGGAGACCGTCCCGCCGGAGGCGTTCTCGCCGCCACCGGCCGTCGAGAGCGCCGTTGTGCGCACCGCGCCGCGCGAACCGAACTACGCAGTCGACGAAACGGCGTTTCTCGCGTTCGTCAGGGGGGTGTTCACCCAGCGACGCAAGACCGTCCGCAACGCGATCCGGAACACGACCCACATCTCGGGGATCGAGCGGCCCGGGGCGGTGGTCGAGGCCGCCGACGAGGCGCTGCTGAGCCAGCGGGCGGGCGACCTCGCCCCGGCGGAGTTCGCCGAGCTGGCACGGCTCGGGTGCGAGGTCGGTGGTGTGTCGAGCGAGGGAGCCACGTCGGGAGAGGAGGCCGGATGAATCGCGAGCGTCGGCGGGCGATGATCGGCGATCCGTGTGGTGCGACCACCGTGCTCGCACGGTCCCGGCGATTTCATGCAACGGCGGAAAGTGAGCGGAAACACACGACCCGATATGGGCGTCGTAGAGGAAGTCCGGGACTCGATCGTTCCCGGCGGCGACGGCGAAACGACGGCGTATCGCTGTATCGACTGTCTCGCGGAGTTCGACGAGCGCCGACAGCTCTGTCCGAAGTGTGGCGGCGAGCGATTCGAGACAGTCTGAATCGGGGACACGAGCCTCCCGAGGAGTTCCGAAGTAACATCACTTCGAGTCATCGGCCGACCGACCGACCACTGGAGTCGGCGGGAGGATGGTCGGCCATCACGGTCCGCGAGAAGGGAAAACGCCGATGAACATCTTCCGGTACGCCTGGCAGCTACAGCGGGCGTACTTCGACACGCTCGGGGAGAAACTGCTCGGGACCGTCGTGCTGTTCGTGCTGCTGGCGGCGATCGGCGAAGCCATCAGACGCGCGGGCCGGCCGCTCAAGCGGCGCTACAGCACGCGACTGACCGAGGCGACCCAGGCCGGCGCGGTGGCGGTGCTCACCGTGGGTGTCGTCCTCGCGCTCGCCGTCATCTGGGAAGTAACGGGCCGTCTCGGAACGCTCGTCTATCCCCTGTTGTCCGTCAAACCCTGGATCATCGTCCGGGGGCTGGTTTCGGTCGCGCTCGTCGTGGTCGCCTACCTCCTCATCCGACTGCTGAACCGATCGATCGACCGGCTCTCCGAGGAACACGACGCGATCACCGACCACCAGAGCGAGGTCGCGTACCACGTCGCCGACGTCGGGGTGTTCGTGTTCGCGTTCCTGGGCGTTCTCGTCACCTGGGGTATCGATCCGGGGCGGCTGTTCGTGGGTGCGGGCGTGCTCGGTGCGGTGCTCGGTTTCGCGGCGCGGGACACCCTCGGTGCGATCACGTCGGGGTTCGTGCTGCTGTTCTCGCGGCCGTTTCGCGTCGGTGATTGGATCGAGGTCGAGGAGTACGAGGGCGTGGTCCGCGACGTGACCATCGTCAACACCAAGATCAGGTCGTTCGACGACGAACACGTGCTGATCCCGAACGACGAGATCACCAGCAACCCCCTGGTCAACCGGTCGCGGAACGACCGGCTCCGGATCGACATCGAGGTGAGCGTGGACTACGACACCGACCTCGACCGGGCGATGGCGGTGGCCGCGAACGCGATGGACGAGTGTGACGACCGCGTCCGTGAAATCCCCTCGCCACGGGCAGTGCTGAAACGCTTTGCGGACTCGGGGATCGTGCTCGAACTCCGGTTCTGGGTCGACGATCCGAGCGCGAGACGGGTCTGGGAGGCGAAGACCGTCGTGATCCGGACGGTGAAGGAGACGTTCGACCGCGAAGGGATCGTCATTCCGTTCCCCCAGCGCACGCTCAACGCGAGGGACGAATCCGGGTTCGGCGTCGCCGGCCGCGGCGCGACGGAACGCGGCGGCTCGGGCGAGCGGGCACGGGGGTCGACCACGGCAGCCGACGGCGGCGAGGACTGATGGGACTCGACGACCGCCGCGAGCGCGACGACGTGTACCAGGCCGCCGAGGATTCGGCCCTCCTCGCGACCGCGGCGGTTGCGGCGGCCGAGCCCACCGACCGCGTGCTCGACGTCGGCACCGGATCGGGCTACGTCGCGGCGCGAGTGAACGAGACCGGCGCGCGAGTGGTGGGAACTGATCGGAACCCCCACGCCTGTCGCCAGGCCCGCGACGCGGGTATCGAGACCGTCAGAACGGACCTCACGACTGCCTTTGCCGCCGACGCGTTCGATCTCGTGACGTTCAACCCACCCTATCTCCCGACCGAGCCCGACGAGGCGGTCGACGACTGGATGGGGATGGCGCTGTCGGGCGGTGAGACCGGCCGGGCGGTCATCGAGCCGTTCATCGCCGACGTCGGCCGCGTGCTCGCACCCGAAGGACGGGTTCTCCTGCTCGTGAGCACCCTCTCCGGGGTCGAGGCGGTCGTCGAGCGCGCCGCCGACGCGGGGTTCGCGAGCGAGACCGTCTCCGAGGAGTCGTTCCCGTTCGAGACGCTGTCGGTGCTCCGGCTATCGAAGGAGTGACGCCGTCGACGGCAGCGATGGATCGACGAACGAAACGAAAGGCGTCGAAATCGCCGACCTGACTTTCGAATCACAGGCTGGGATGGGGTCAGGACTAAGGGATCACAAGAGCAACCGCATTGAACGGGGAGCCCGTATCGGTACACAATGAGCCACCGGAAGACACAGCTCGACATCCGGGGGATGAGCTGTGCGAACTGTTCGCAAACGATAACCGAGGCGCTTCAGGGCCTCGACGGAGTGCGGACGGCGGACGTCAACTACGCCACCGACGAGGGAAGCGTCGAGTACGACCCGGACGAGACGACGCTCGCGGCGATCTACGCTACGATCGACGACGCCGGATACAGCGTGGCGAGCACGTCGATGTCGATCGCCATCACCGATATGACGTGTTCGAACTGCGCGGAGACCAACGAGACGGCACTCGAAGCCGTTCCGGGGGTTATCTCGGCGGACGTCAACTACGCCACCGACGAGGCCAGCGTCAAGTACAATCCCGCCGAGACCGATCGAGAACGACTCTACGCCGCGGTCGAGAGCGCCGGCTACTCGCCCGTGCGCGAGGACGACGACGGTGAGTCGGAAGCCGAACGCCGCGACGCCGCCCGTGACGACGAGATCCGCCGCCAGCTCCGGCTCACGCTGTTCGGCGCGGCGCTCTCGCTCCCGCTGATCGCCTTCATGATCGAGAAGCTCGTGCTCGGTGGCGGGGCGCTCCCCGAGACGATCCTCGGTGTGGAGTTCGGCTGGGTCGAGTTCCTGCTCGCGACCCCGGTCCAACTCGTGCTCGGGCGGCCGTTCTACAGGAACTCGTACAACGCGCTGGTGAAGAACCGGACGGCCAACATGGACGTGCTGATCGCGCTCGGCTCCTCGACAGCCTACGTCTACTCGGTTGTCGTGCTCCTGGGGCTGCTCGCGGGTGGGCTGTACTTCGACACCGCCGCGTTGATCCTCGTGTTCATCACGCTCGGGAACTACCTCGAAGCGCGCTCGAAGGGCCAGGCGGGCGAGGCGCTCCAGCAGCTCCTCGAAATGGAGGCCGACACCGCGACCGTCATCAACGACGGAGGAAACGAGGAGGAGGTTCCCCTCGAAGAGGTCGACATCGGCGACCGAATGAAGGTCCGGCCAGGCGAACAGATCCCGACCGACGGCACCGTGGTCGACGGGCAGAGTGCGGTCGACGAGTCGATGGTCACCGGCGAATCGGTCCCCGTCGAAAAGGAGGAGGGTGACGAGGTCGTCGGCTCGACCATCAACGAGAACGGTGTGCTGGTCGTGGAAGCCACCAAGGTCGGTGCCGACACCGCGCTCCAGCAGATCGTCCAAACTGTGAAGGAAGCGCAGTCGCGCCAGCCCGAGATCCAGAACCTCGCGGATCGGATCTCGTCGTACTTCGTGCCGATCGTGATCGCGAACGCCCTGCTCTGGGGGATCGTCTGGTATCTGTTCCCGGCAGCGCTCGCCGGGTTCGTCGGCGTGCTGCCGGCGTGGGGGCTCGTCGCTGGCGGGCCGGCAGTCGCGGGTGGCACGGTTTCGGTGTTCGAGTTCGCGGTGGTCGTGTTCGCCTCCTCGGTCTTGATCGCGTGTCCGTGCGCGCTCGGGCTCGCAACCCCGGCGGCGACGATGGTCGGCACCTCCATCGGCGCGAAAAACGGCGTCCTGTTCAAGGGTGGCGACGTCCTCGAACGTGCGAAGGACGTCGATACGGTGGTGTTCGACAAAACCGGGACGCTGACCGAGGGTGCGATGGAACTCACCGACGTCGTTGTCTTCAATGCTCGCACCGCTACCGGCGGCGACGACCCCGAGACGGCGGCCGACGGGGGCGCGCAGGCGCTCGACGGACAGTCCAAGGCCGGGAGCGAGGCAGCAGTCGACGAGGGGACCGTCCTCCGAGCGGCGGCGAGCGCCGAATCCGGCAGCGAACACCCGCTCGCACGAGCGATCGTCACGGGTGCCGAAGAGCGAGGGATCGACCTCGCCGAGTCCACCGGGTTCGAGAACGTGCCTGGTCACGGCGTCCGCACAGTAGTGGAGGACGACGAGGTGCTCGTCGGGAACCGCAAGCTCATGCGCGATAACGACATCGACCCATCGCCCGCCGAGGACGAACTCGAACGCCTCGAAAACGAGGGCAAGACCGCGATGCTCGTCGCGCGCGGCGGGAGCCTCCTCGGCCTCGTCGCCGACGCCGACACGGTGAAAGAGAGCGCGAAGGAGGCCGTTTCGGCGCTCCACGAACGCGGCCTCACGGTTCACATGATCACCGGCGACAACGAGCGTACAGCCAGAGCAGTCGCCGAGGACGTCGGCATCGATCCGGCGAACGTTCGCGCCGAGGTCCTGCCGGAGGACAAGGCCGACGCGGTCGACGAGATCCAGGCCGACGGTACGAAGGCGATGATGGTCGGTGACGGCGTGAACGACGCGCCCGCGCTCGCAACCGCCTACGTGGGAACGGCGATCGGCTCGGGCACCGACGTCGCGATCGAGGCCGCGGACGTCACGCTGATGCGCGACGATCCGCTCGACGTGGTGAAGGCCATTCGGATCTCCGATGGGACGCTTCGGAAGATCAAGCAGAACCTCTTCTGGGCGCTCGGGTACAACACCGCGATGATCCCGCTCGCCTCGCTTGGCCTGCTCCAGCCCGTGCTCGCCGCGGCGGCGATGGCGTTCTCGTCGGTATCGGTGCTGTCGAACAGCCTGCTGTTCCGGCGGTACACGCCCGACGAGGACTACCGCCCGCTGTACGACTGGCGATAGGCCGTGGGGCGTGGGTTCTGCCTGGCGAACCGAGCGAGGCAGGCTCCGGTACACGCCGGATCACGACGACGAACTGTTCGGGCTCTATCGGTAACTCCGTTCAGCACGGCCCTCTTCCTCCGCTTCGCTGCCTCGTGTTCGAGGGGGCTGCGCCGTCCAGCCGTCCACGAGGGGGACACTGCAAGTCGCCTGGCCAGCTGGTCTCGCTGTACGATTACCGCTGAGCATCAAACGGAGTAGTAAATATTAAGCCGCGTCATTCCGTTGGGCGGGTATGACCGAACTCGTGGCGACGACGCCAGGCGTCTTTCCGCTGCCCGACTGGGCGAAGGATCGGCTGGGAAGCCTGAAGGGCCACCAGAAGGAGGACCTGATCGACGGCGGGGAGACCGGCGAGATCGCCGACGCCTACGACGAGGCGCGCGCGGAGGTCGCCGACTGGCAGGCGACCGCCGGCCTCGATCGCGTGGTGGAGGGCCAGCTCCGGTGGGACGACATGCTCGCGCACCCGCTCTGTGTCCACGATGCCGTCGAGACCCGCGGGATCGTCCGGTACTACGACAACAACAACTTCTATCGCGAGCCGGCGGTCACAGGAGAACTGACGTTCGACGGCGACCTCGCGGACGACCTCGACCACCTCGCGGCGCTCGACGGCGTGACCGAGTCGCGCCAGGCGGTCGTTCCGGGACCGTACACCCTCGCGGACCTCGCGACCGACGAGTTCTACGGCGACCGGGTGGAATTCCTCGATGCGATCGCTGAGTTCCTCACGGGCGAGATCCGAGCGTTCCCCGACTGTGAAACCGTCTTTGTGCTCGAACCGTCGCTCGTCACGAACCCGCCCGAAGATGGGTTCGACGAGCGTGCGAGCGACGCGATCGATCGGGTGGCGGACGCGACCGACGCCGACGTGGTGGTGCACACCTACTGGGGCGCGCTGGAGGAGAAGGTCCACGCCCACCTGCTCGACGCCGACGTCGACGCCGTGGGCTACGACTTCGTGACCAACCACGAGGAGAACCTCTACAACATCAACGAGTACGGCACGAAGGAGTCGATCGCGCTCGGCCTCGCCGACGGCCAGAACACCAAAGTCGAGGACGGCGAGACGATCGCCGAGCGGATCGAGTGGGTCACCGAGAGCGTTCCTGCGGCGGAGTTCGAGACGATCTACGCCACCACGAACACCGAGCTGTTCTACCTGCCGGTGAACAGGACGAAGGAGAAACTCGGATCGCTCGCCGAGGGAGTCAAGCTTGCTGACGTGGATGCAGGCGAGGAGGTGAACGCATGACTCGCGAGCAGTTCCGGCCGGACGATCACCCGAACGAGCAGTTCATCCTCTCGACCGTGGTCGGCAGCTATCCCAAGCCGAAGTGGCTCGACCGCGTTCGCGAGCGCTACGAGGAGGCAGACGACTTCGACGACGCGAACTGGGCGGAGGCGACCGACGACGCTTCGCGACTCATCACCCACGAGCACGAGCGCGCCGGCCTCGACGTGGTGGTCGACGGCGAGATGCGCCGAAACGAGATGGTCGAGTACTTCGCCGAGCGGATCGATGGCTACGAGTTCAATGGCCCGGTCAAGGTCTGGGGCCACAACTACTTCGACAAACCGTCGGTCGTCGAGGACGTCGTGTACGACGACTCGTGGCTGGTCGACGAGTTCGCGTTCACCGACGACGTGGCCGCCCGGCCCGTGAAGGTCCCGATCACCGGACCGTACACGCTCGCGAGCTGGAGCTTCAACGAGAGCTACGACGACGATCGCGCGCTCGCGCTCGATCTCGCTGACCTCGTGAACGAGGAGATCGGCAAGCTGGTCGAGGCCGGCGCACGCTACATCCAGATCGACGAGCCAGCACTCGCCACCACGCCCGACGACCACGCGATCGTCGGCGACTGCCTCGATCGGATCGTCGCCGGCCTGCCCGAGGACGTCCGGATCGGGCTGCACGTCTGCTACGGGGACTACTCCCGGATCTACCCCGAGATCCTCGAGTTCCCGATCGACGAGTTCGACGTCGAACTCGCGAACGGCGACTACGAACAGCTCGACGTGTTCAAGCAGCCCGAATTCGACCTCGATCTCGCGCTCGGCGTGACCGACGTCCACGTCGCCGAGGTCGAATCCGTCGAGGCGATCGAGGCGAACATCGAGAAGGGTCTGGAGATCGTCCCGCCGGAGCGCCTGACCGTGAGCCCCGACTGCGGCGTGAAGCTCCTCCCACGCGAAGTCGCCTACGGCAAGATGGCGAACATGGTCGAGGCCACCCGGAACGTCGAGCGCAAACTCGACACCGGCGAGATCGACGCGCGGGCGCTCCGCGAGGGGGCGGCCGTGAGCGCCGACGACTGACGATCGACGAGTCCTGCCCACGGTAGACTCCTCGCCAGTCCTGCCCACGGTAGACTCCTCGCCAGTCCTGCCCACGGTAGACTCCTCGCCAGTCCTGCCCACGGTAGACTCCTCGCCCTGTGATTGGCGCGCGCTCGCGCTCGTGTGTGAGCGATAGCGAACACCGAGCGCGGATCGGCGTGCGAGGGATGAGCGAGTGAGGGAAGTGAACGAGCGAATCGGCTGGGGAGGCGTGTGGACGGTTGCGGTGCTGTGCTGTTTCCCCATTGGTGTCGGCATCGCAGCGGTCACGACGACAGCGACAACTACCGAAACAACCGCAACGGCGACCGCAACCGTCTCGAAAGCCCCGACTGGCTCAGGTCCCGGGACTCGCTGTGCGCCTCGCCTCGCTCACTTCGTTCGCTCGGCTGCGGTGCTTACTTCGTCCGGGTTCCCTGAACCAGTCGCCCCTTTCAGTCCCACCCGACGTGGTTTCCCCGGTCAGTCGTGATGTATCGCCGCCTCCCAAACACCGAGCGAAAATGGCAGGGTTGTTACTGAACCAATGTTCGGGAAGGTTTTACCACGGCGTAGACCCACGAATGGCTGATGTCCGATCCCGACGACGTGCTCGAAGCCCTCGCCAGCCTCCCGAGCTTCCACCACCCGACCGCCACCGAGGACGGCGATCGGGTCGCGTTCTACTACGACGAATCGGGCCGCAACGAGCTCCACGTGCTCGACGTCGAGTCCGGCGAACACCGCCAAGTCAGCCACGGCGAAGTCCCCCGAAACGCCCGGTGGGGCGTCGAGTGGAGCGCCGACGGCGACCGGGTGTTCTTCCACGTAGACGAGGACGGCAACGAGCAAAACGACGTTCACGCCATCGGCGTGGATGGACCCACCGCGGGCGAAACCGAACCCGTCGTCGAGATGAATGGTCAAGTATCCCTCGCCGATGTCGGCGACGACGGCGACACGCTCCTCTTGGGGTCGACCCGTGACGGCCAGATGAATCTCTATCGTCACGATCTCGCGACCGACGAAACCGAGAAGATCACCGACTACGAGCGCGCGGCCGTCGGCGGCGTGCTCTCGCCCGACTGCGAGCGGATCGCCTACGCGACCAACGAATCCGACGACTTCGACAACATGGACGCCTACGTCGCCGAGGCCGACGGGTCGAACCCCCGAAATCTGGAAATCGGCGAGACGGGCGCGGAGTCCGCCCCCGCCGACTGGGGCCCCGACGGCGAACGTCTGCTCGTCTCCGACAACACCGAGGACGTGGGTCGGTGTGGCGTGTACCACGTTGCGAACGACAACGTGACCTGGTACGGCGATCTCGACGCGGAGGAGTCGCCGGTCGGCTTCCTGCCCGACGGCGAGCGTTTCCTCGCGCTCCGAACGCACGAAGCGGCGATCATGCCCCTCGTGTACGACTGCGAGACCGGCGAGGCGCGCGAACTCGATCTCCCCGAGGGCGTCGCGACGTTCCCCGGCGAGGCGGTGCTCGACGACGATCGGGTGCTCGTGAGCCACACCACACCCGACCGGCGGCCCGAGCTGCTCGCGTACGACCTCGCGACCGACGAGCACGAGACGCTCCTCGACGCGGAGTACGGTGGGTTCGATCCCGGGAGCTTCGCCGACGCCGAGTACTTCACGTTCGAGAGCGACGGTGCGGCCGAGAGCGGCCCCGCGACGGCGTGGACCGACGACAACGAAACCCTGGAGATCGGCGCGCTGCTGTACGACTCGGGCGAACGTCCGTCACCACCGTCGGACCACAGGTCCGACGAGGATCGCAGTGCTTCGCACGGCTCACCACTGATCGTCAACCCCCACGGCGGGCCGCGCGCGGCGGATTACCGGTTGTTCGATCTCTACACCCAGTTCCTCGTCCGGCGGGGTTACAGCGTGTTGAAGGTCAACTATCGCGGGTCGACCGGCCACGGCCGCGCGTTCGTCCGCGAGCTCTACGACGACTGGGGCGGTGGCGAACAGGCCGACATCGCGAAAGCGGTACGCCTGGTCTCCGAGTACGACTGGATCGACGACGACCGAATCGGGGTCTTCGGTGGCTCCTACGGCGGCTACAGCGCGTACTGCCAGATGACGCTGTACGCCGACCTCTACGACGCGGGCATCGCGTGGATCGGACTCACCGATCTGGCGGACATGTACGAGAACACGATGCCGCACTTCCGGACCGAGCTGATGGAGAAGAACCTCGGCACGCCCGAAGAGAGTCCCGATCTCTACGACGAGCGCAGCCCCGTCAACTACGTCGACGAGGTCTCGGCCCCGCTCCTCATGGTCCACGGCGTCAACGACCGTCGTGTGCCGGTCTCCCAGGCCCGCATCTTCCGCGACGCACTCGACGACCACGGCTACGCCGAGGGCGAGGACGGCGACTACGAGTACGTCGAGCTCGGCGAGGAGGGCCACGCTTCCTCGGACATCGACCAGAAGATCCGCTTCTTCCACGTGCTCGACGACTTCCTCGATCGACGGCTCGGTGGGGGCGACGAGGGAACGGCCGACTGACGCCCGTCGATTTCGGAGCGAGTCAGTCGGACCGCGAGCCGGGCGGTCGACGCTCGGGACGATGTTTCGCGGTGGTGTGTCGTGCGCGGGAGCGGTACGTTCAATCGGCTGCCGGCCGAGTCGATCCCATGAGCGACGAACCGATCGGGGACGCCGCCGCGCGCCGTGGCCTCGCCCTCGGTGCGTTCGGCGTCGACGCCCACGACCTCCGGACGGACTACCAGTACCGCGAGACGCTGCGCCGCGAGTTCAGGACCATCACCCCGGGGAACGCGCTGAAGATGGGCCCGCTCCGCCCGTCACCGCACGCGTTCGACTTCGCGGACGCCGACGCCATCGTCTCGTTCGGCCGCGAACACGACATGCGGGTTCGCGGCCACACGCTGGCGTGGCACGAGGCGGTTCCCGAGTGGTTCCAGCCGTGGGAGTACGACGACGAGCAAGTGCGAAACCTGCTCCGTGATCACGTCAGGACCGTGGTGAGCCGCTACCGCGGTCGCATCGACACGTGGGACGTGGTGAACGAAGCGGTCGCCGACGACGGGTCACTCCGCCGGACGGCGTGGTACGACGCGCTCGGCGAGGCGTACGTCGACCGGGCGTTCGAGTGGGCGCACGAGGCCGACCCCGACGCCGCGCTCTACTACAACGACTACGGGGCCGAAGCGCCCGGCGCGAAGGCCGACGGCGTCTACGACCTCGTCGCGGGGCTCGTCGACCGGGGCGTGCCGATCGACGGCGTGGGACTCCAGCTCCACGCGCTCGACGCCTGGCCCGATCCCGACGACGTGGCGACCACGATCGAGCGGTTCCACGATCTCGGGCTCGCGGTCCAGATCACCGAGATGGACGTCGCCTTCCCCCGCGACGCGGTGCCGGACGACCCCCTCGCGGTCCAGGCCGAGTACTACCGCGACGTGGTCGAGGTCTGCCTGGCGACCGGCGTCGACGCGCTCCTCACGTGTGGCGTCCACGACGACAGCTCGTGGCTCCGCTTTTTCGAGGACTTCCCCGAGCGGTTCACCGGCGATCCGTTGCTGTTCGACGACTGGTATCAGCCCAAACCGGCCTACCACGCGGTCCACGAAGCACTCTCCATCGACGACTGATCGGTGACGGCGACTGCCGAACGCTCGACTCTCTCGTGGAATCGGGAGCCTCGCTCGCGAGCGTGGGGGACTGACCGCTACCCCCGACCGGTCGTCCGCTTCGTCGCCTGCAGCGAGAACGTCAGCGGTAGCTCCACGGATACGTCGTCGGGGAGCCACCACCGCCCCTCGTCGTCCTCGCTCATCCCCTCGTACATCCGCCACGTCGCCCACGGGAACTCGTGGAGGGACTCGATCCGGAGGCCACGCTCCGCGAGTGCAGTCACGATCTCGCCAAGCGAGTGGGCGAACTCGTACTGTTCGGTGTGCTCGAACTCGGCATCGAGGTCGGCGTAGCTTCCCTGAGCGTCGAACATCATCGGTTCGTCGGCGAAGTACGGATGGGCGAGCTCGGCGGTATCGTCGCCGACGTTCTCGAAGACACCGGCGACGGGGTGGTTCTCGACGATGTAGAACGTCCCGCCCTCACGGAGATGGCGAGCCACGGTGGCCGCCCACGCGTCGGGATCCGAGAGCCAGGCGAGCACGCCGTAGGAGGTGTAGACGACGTCGAACGAGCGGTCGAGGTCCAGATCGAGCACGTCCGCTTCGACGAACGCCGCCGTGTCGCCGAGCCCCGCCTCCGCCGCGAGATCGCGGGCCTGCTCGATCGCCACCGACGAGAAATCGACGCCGACCACCTCGTTCGCACCCGCACGGGCGAGCGAGAGCGTATCCAGCCCGAAGTGACACTGGAGGTGGAGGATCGTTGGAGATTCGCGCTCCACGAACGGGGCGAACTCCTCGCGTTCGAGGGGGTAGAGACTCGATTCCCCGGCCAGAAACCCCTCGACGTCGTAGAAATCGGTGTCGGGGTGGCGGGCCGCGCGCTCGTCCCAGTTCCGACGATTCGTCGCGACGTACTCGTCCATATGGTGTCATTGTTTGTCCGTTCAAAATCGGTTACGGCCCGCTACAACAGAGATGGCCAGATTCGGCGTGGAGAGTAAGCCTCGAGACTGCTTCGGTACGCCACAACGGGTTCTGCAGTCGTTCGTCCGATCGACGATCACCTGGCCGGAGTTACTAACTCGACCAGCGATTATGCGCAAAGTTATTATCCTAGCATTCCAGATTAACATCCTGTATGGCACACATCCATCTCGGCGAAGGCTCGTTCCCCCTGTGGGCGCTCGTCCTCTGGACCGTCCTCGGAATCGCGTTGCTGGGGACCGTCACGTACCGCGTCCGCAAGGGCGGCATCAAGACCAACCAGATCGCGCTCGCCGGCATCGGTGCGGCGGCGAGTTTCGCGGTCTTCCAGCTCAACATCCCGGTGTGGGGCGGCGTCCACATGAACCTCACCGGCCTCGTCGGCATCCTTGCCGGGCCACTGCTGGGCACACTCATCGCGCTCGTGGTCAACATCTTCTCGGCGGCGCTCGGCCACGGCGCAGTCGGTTTGCTCGGCGCGAACGTTCTCGTCAACGCCAGCGAAGCCATCGTCGCCTACTACGCCTTCCGAACCCTGCTGCGCATGGACTGGGACGTCTTCCCCGCGAGCGCGAGCGCAGCTACCATCGGACTTTCGACGGGCGCGATCCTCATGGGTGCGATCATCGTGATCAGCGGCGTCAACGGCAGCGCACTGCCCCGCTCCGATCTCACCATCGCCGTCGCCGGCATGGTCGGGATCAACCTCGGCGTCGCCGTCGTCGAAGGTCTCCTGACGGGGTTCATCGTCCAGTTCCTCGCGTCGGTTCGCCCCGATCTCGTTCCGGGCGCGACCCGCGACGGGCGCGAAACCCCCGCGAGGGTGGGTGCCTGATGCAGCGCTGGAAGCAGTACGGCGGGCTCGCGGGACTGCTCGCGGTCTGCCTGGCCGCGGGTCTCTACGGGTTCACCGCCACCGGCGGCGCGCTCCCCTACGCCAAGCGGTTCGCGACCGCACTCCAGCAGGGCGCACGCGAGGGCAGCGGTCCGCTCGTCGACCTCGGACGGGGCATCGTTATCGCCGGCCCCATTCGCAAGGGTGGGCTCGTCATGGAGTATGCCGCGCTCGTGATGTTGTTCGCCGGTGTCGGGATCGGTTTGTACGTCTACGCCACACGCCGCACCGACGAAAACGATCAGGACACCGATCGGGATATCCTCTGATCCCGGAATGACGACGCTCTCGAACCACGTTCCGGACCCGCGGCTCATCACCGCCTACGCCGAGCACCGCGACGGGCCGCTCCACCGCGTGAACCCCTGGACGAAGCTCGGCGTCGTCGGCACCCTCGTCCTCGCGGTTACCGTCGTCGACGCGCTCGCGGTTCTCGCGGGACTGTACGCCGCGACACTCGCCGTCTACGGCATCGCCGGACTTCCGTATCGTCGACTGATCTCCTGGTACTCGCTGCCGATGCTGTTCCTCGTCTCGGTCGCCGGGCCGCTCGCCTTCCTCGAACCAGGGACGCCGATCCTCGGCGCGCTCGCAACGCCGGTTGGAGAGGTGTCGATCACGTGGCAGGGTGCGGCGGTGTTCGCCGAGCTGGCCTGCCGGTCGCTCACGGTCGTCACGTTCGCGCTCACGGCCTCGATGACCACGAAGTACAACGACATCGCGTACCTGCTCGGGCGAGTCTTCCCAGCGCCGATCGATCAGGTCGCGCTGTTGACCTACCGGTTCACGTTCGTCATGCTCGAAACCCTCGAAGACCTCGTGAAG
This sequence comes from Halococcus agarilyticus, assembly GCF_000334895.1. Lineage (NCBI taxonomy): Archaea > Methanobacteriati > Methanobacteriota > Halobacteria > Halobacteriales > Halococcaceae > Halococcus > Halococcus agarilyticus. Next base: position 162,761 of record NZ_BAFM01000004.1, read on the forward strand.
AGCTCGCTCGCACGCGGAGCGAACCTGAACGAGTTCTGGGCCAACAGGCGACTGTACGCACGGATCCTCGGTATGACGATGCTGACCGCGATCGAGCGGTCCGAGCGACTCGTCACATCGATGGAGGCGCGCGGGTACGACGGCGACATCACCGTCTACGGCGATGTCCACCGGCCGCCAGCACACGAGACGGCGGCGGTCGTCGTCATGCTCGCTGTCGTCGTCGCGTACGCGCTCGTGATCGCCTACGGGGTGACGCCGATATGATCGACGGGGATGGCCCTGGAGGGAGCGACGGCGCGACCGAGCCACTCGTCTCCCTCCGTTGTGACTCACATACCTATCCCGACGGCACTGTCGGGATGCACGACGTCGCGTTCAGCGTTCACGCCGACGAGGTCGTCGCGTTGATCGGCGGGAACGGTGCGGGAAAGTCCACGCTGCTCGAACACCTCAATGCGACGCTCACCCCCGACGAGGGCGAACTCCATGTGACCGGCCGGCGCGTCACCGACGAGAACAGGGCTCACGCTCGCCGGGAGGTCGGGTTCGTCTTCCAGGACGCCGACACGCAACTGGTCGCGCCCACGGTCGTGGACGACGTGATGTTCGGGCTCCGGAACGACGGTGTGCCGGCCGAGGAGGCCCGCGAACGCGCCGAAGCCGCGCTCGAAACCGTCGACGCGCTCCACTTGCGGGATCGGATTCCGCACTATCTGAGCGGGGGAGAAAAGCGCCTCGTCGGCCTCGCAGGCGTGCTGGTGCTCGAACCGAGTGTGATCGTGCTCGACGAGCCGCTGGCCGGGCTCGATCCCCAGCGATCCCGCCTGGTCGCCGACCGGATCGAGCGCATCCACGAGGCGGGGATCAGCGTCGTGCTCTCGACGCACGATCTCGACTTCGCGGCGGAGATCGCCGACCGGATCTGCGTGATGTGTGAGGGAAACGTCGTCGGACGCGGGCCGCCGCGCGAGGTGTTCTACGACGACGAGCTCCTCGCACGCTCGAACCTGCACCCGCCGACGGCCGTCCGCGTCGCTCGGGAGACGCACCTTCCCACCGGTTCACACCCAGTGACCAGAAACGAACTCGCCCATCTCATCGACGCCCGCGCGGCCGATACGCCGCGCTCGTCCGGATGAGATGTGGCCCAGTGGGAAGACGGTCAGCGTGTAATGATCTACCTGCACCAGCGAACGTGTCGTCACTGATGTCCGAGGGCAACCGACAACTTTCGTGGGCACTCCTTTCGATACCATCCGACCGTCGCCCACAACAATAGGAGTATGTTGCTGGTTTCGGGCGGGTGATACCGCTGCCCACGAGTGTTGTATGGGGATGAGTGACGCACAACAGCCGGACGACACGACGGCTCACACGGAGCACGAACACCACGACACCGAGGGGCCGGGCTACGCGACGCCCCAGGCCGCGATCGAGGAGTCCGAGCCCGAGGAGGTCGCCTACGTGATGGGGCTCTATGTGGGAACGGACGTCGACGCGCCCGACTTCCTCGGGGTGGTCGATGTCGATCCCGATTCGGACACCTACACCGAGATCGTCGACCGGGTCGAGATGCCGAACCGGGGCGACGAGCTGCATCACTTCGGCTGGAACGCCTGCTCGTCGTCGTGCCACATGGACGGCCTCGAACGACGCCATCTCGTGATTCCCGGCCAGCGCTCCTCGCGCATCCACGTCGTCGACACGAAAGACCGGCGCAACCCCGAACTCGAATCGGTGATCGAACCCGAGGAGGTGTTCGAGCACGATCTCTCCGCACCGCACACTACCCACTGCATCCCCGACGGCCAGATCCTCATCTCGATGCTCGGGGATGCCGACGGGGACCTTCCTGGGGGGTTCCTCGCGCTCGACGAGAATTTCGAGGTCGACGGCCGGTGGGAGCCACCGGGCGAGATCGAGATGAACTACGACTACTGGTATCAGCCCCGGCACAACGTGATGGTCTCCTCGGAGTGGGCCGCGCCGAAGACCTACTATCCGGGGTTCGACTTCGAGGACGTCGAGGCCGGCAACTACGGCCAGCGACTCCACGTCTGGGACTGGGAGAACAAGACTGTGGAGCAGACGATCGATCTCGGCGAAGAGGGGCTGATCCCGCTCGAAGTCCGCTTCCTCCACAGCCCCGAGGCGACCCACGGCTACGTCGGCGCGGCGCTGTCCTCGAACGTGTTCCACTTCCACGAGGCCAGCGAGGCGCGAAGCGCCTCGGAACAGTCGAGCGGCGATAAGCCGCGAGACGGCGACGAGTGGCGTGCCGAGAGCGTCATCGACGTCGAGGCGCGCGAGCACGACGGCTGGGACATGCCCGTCCCTGGTCTCGTCACCGATCTCCTCGTGTCGATGGACGACCGCTACCTCTTTTTCTCGAACTGGCTCCACGGCGACGTCCGGATGTACGACATCTCGGACCCGGCGAACCCCCGGCTCGCCGATCGGATCTGGGCGGGTGGTCACTTCGGCGACCCAGCCCCGGTGCAGGATCGTGAGCTCGCGGGCGGGCCACAGATGCTCCAGCTCTCACTCGACGGTGAACGCCTCTACTGGACCACCTCGCTGTTTTCGAGCTGGGATAACCAGTTCTACCCCGAGGAGGCAGAACGGGGATCGGTGATGCTCAAGGCCGACGTCGATCCGCGAAACGGCTCCATGAGCCTCGACGAGGAGTTCCTCGTGGACTTCGGCGACCTTCCCGGTGGTCCAGCGCGCGCCCACGAGATCCGGTGGCCCGACGGCGACTGCACGAGTGACGTCTGGCAGTAGCGCACACGACGTCGCTCTCGAATGGCCCGACGGCCACGAAGAACGGGTGTCGGTCGCTGAGGACGAGCCGATTTTGTCGGCAGCCGAACACGCGGGCGTCGCGCTCCCCTTCGGCTGTCGAACCGGTGCGTGTGCGACCTGCACCGGGAAACTCCTCGACGGGCGGATCGAACACACCCGTCCACCACGGGCGCTGAAACAGCGCCATCGCGATGCGGGCTACGTCCTGCTCTGTATCGCCGAACCCCGGTCGGACTGCCGGATCGCGGTCGGGGCCGACATCCAGGCCGAGCTGGTCTCGAACCCGTGGCGGTGAATCGCGGCCGTCCGGTTCAGCCGCGAGTGCCGACGTACGCGACCGCCGCGCGCCACGGCACCAGCAGCGCGAGCCCGACGCCGAGCGAGACGAGGACGAACGGGATCGGGGACTCGCCGGGGAAGACCGACGTCGTGCGGAGCGCCTGACCGACCAGCGCCGCCCCGATCCACGCGACCGCGGTCCGGCCGGCTGCGGTCCCGATCGATCGATGGACGACCGGTGTGTACGCACCGACGAGGACCGAGACGAGCGCCCAGCCGAGAAAGAACGGGAGCGCGGTGCCGAGCACGCGCGGCGCGTCGGCCACGATATCGTAGCCGTGCTGGAGTTCGCCGAGGACGACGAACAGGCTGATGAGGAGGAGATCACCGAGTGCCACGCCGAGCGTCCGTGGCGAGAGGGTGATGCGCGCGCGGAGCGACGCGACGGCGCTGCTCATGCACTCGATTCGAAGTCCGGCAGAATGTATCCGTCGATCAGCCATCGGTCAGCGCTTGACGCCGGCGACCGTGTAGCCGAACCCGCGGGAGGGGACTGCGGCGTCGAGTCCCGCGTTCTCGACCCCTGCGGCGAGCTCTTCGGGCGTGAAGAACTCCGAGTCGAAGCCGGCGAGGTGTTCGGCCGCGACGAGGGCGCGCCCGCGCAGCGTCGCGCGATCGAACTCCCGGCAGACGAGCACGCCGCCTGGCCGGAGGACGCGGGTCGCCTCGGCGAGCGCCCCCGCCCTGTCGGCGACGTGGTGGAGCGCGTCGACGATGAGCACCGCGTCGAGGCTCTCGTCGGCGAACGGGAGCGACGCGCCGTCCGCGCGGACGCCGTCGAGTCCGACCCTGTGTGCCTCGCGCAACATCCCGTGGGCGGCGTCGACCACGATCCGCACGGGGACGTCGATCGTTCGCACCGCCCGGCCGGTGCCACCGCCGACGTCGACGACGCGCTCGATGTCGCGTTCGGCGAGCGCGAGCCCCGCCCGGAGCGCGCGCTCGTCGGTGGAGGGCATGAGCCGCTCGTACTGGCGCGCGAATCGCTCGAAGTACGCGACGTCGCCGGGCGTGTGCATGCTCCCCTGTGGATCGGCCAGCGGTTAAAACTCTCCCCGGAGGACATATCCCGCGCGCACGTCCACGGGGACCGTGGAGTACGTCGTGTGTGGCTGGCCGGAGGACGGGCCGACGCTCCGGCTCGACTACCGCGAGTTCGGCTACGCTGGGAAGTTCGTGATGTCACAGACTGGGAAGGCCGTCGCGCGCGAGTGCGACGCGGCCACCAGGGACGCCGACGATGAGAGCGAGTTCGAGGAGGGTGTCGTCGCGGCGGTCGCGTTCAACGAGGACCGCACCGACCCCGACACGCTCTGGCTCCGGTACATCACCGTCCGCAACGACCGCCGCGGCGAGGGGATCGGCGCGCGCCTCGCGGCGTTCGCCACAGAGCGGGCCGCGGCGCGCGGCTACGATCGGCTCCGGATCGCGGTCAACAACCCCTTCGCCTACGAGGCACTCTACAAAGTCGGGTTCGGCTACACCGGCCGGGAGACCGGGCTCGCAGAACTCGTGCTCGAACGCCCCGCCGACCGGCCGACCGAGCGCTCGCGCGCGAGCTATCACGCGGGCCTCGATGTCTACCGCGAGCGCGACCTCTCGGATGGCGAGCAGCGGTTCCTGGCATCGCGGAGCGACGCCGAGCCGCCGGCGGTGATCGGTTCGCCGACGTAGCTGATCGGTACTGCCCTCACCCGAGATCGAACCGCTCGACGGTTTCGAACGCGGGGAACCGTTCGGCGAGATCGATCGCCACGAGTTCGATAGCCGAGACATCGAGCGGCCCGGCCCGGACGGCACGGTTCGTTTCGAGATAGTCGAGCAGTCGTCCGTACCCGTCGGTGTCGATGAACTGTCCGAGCGTCGCGTGCGGAACGAACCCCTCACCGTCCCGGTCCCAGGTCTCGACGTCCGGTACGTCGCAGACACGACGGTTCAGCTCCGCGAAACGACCATCATCGTCGACCTCGGCGTAGACCACGCCCGGAAAGAGGTTGTATCGCGGGAACGCGACGGTGAACGGTTCGAAGCCGTCGAAGGCCGAGCGTGTGTCCTCAATGATCTGGTCTTCGTTTTCCTCAGTGAACGCGGCGTCGCTCTGTGGGTTCTCGACGACGTTGCCCACGACTTTCACTGTCACGTGGAGGTAGCTCGGAGGAACGGCGGCGATGCAGTCGAACCGTTCGAGCGCGGTCAACGCGGGTTCGAACTGCGACACCACCGTTTCGTCGGTGACATCGGCCACGAGCACCAGATGCCGACCGCCGTTCGTCGCCCGGTTTTCGATGTCGGCGGTGGTCGTGGTCCGTGGCGTCAGGTCGTACCGGCGCTCCCAGAACTCGGCCGGATCGTTCACCACCGATTCGTCCATGTGTGGTCTCCCGTCGCGGTTCCGATGGACAGTTGATAAATCCACGCATCAGGTCGTGTGGAGATTGCAGTAGAGTCAAGCGACCGACGCGCGTACGATGGCCAATGGGAAACGCAGACCTCCGCCAGCTCGCCGCGATCGAGCCGATCGCCTTCGCGGAGCTTTCGGGTGCGACGGTGGCGATCGATGCCCACAACTGGCTCTACCGGTATCTCACCACGACCGTGAAGTGGACGAGCGACGCGATCTACACCACGACGGCCGGCGAGGAGGTCGCGAATTTGGTGGGAGTTATTCAGGGTCTCCCGAAGTTCTTCGAGCACGACATCACACCGATATTCGTCTTCGACGGCGGTGTCACCGACCTCAAGACCGACGAGGTCGAACGCCGACGCGAACAGCGCGAGCAGGCCGAGGAACGCGCCGCCGCAGCGCGCGAGGCGGGCGAGGCGATCGAGGCCGCCAGACTGGAGGCGCGCACTCAGCGACTCACCGACACGATCCACGAGACCACGCGCGAACTCCTCAACCTGCTCGACGTGCCGGTCGTGGAGGCCCCCGCCGAGGGCGAGGCCCAGGCCGCCCACATGGCCCGGACAGGAACAGTGGACTACGCCGGCAGCGAGGACTACGACACCCTGCTGTTCGGCGCGCCTCACACTCTCCGCGGGCTCACGAGCAAGGGCGACCCCGAGTGCATGGCGTTCGAGGCCACCCTCGAAGAGCACGACCTCACGTGGGAGCAGCTCGTCGACGTGGGAATCCTGTGTGGCACGGACTTCAACGAGGGCATCTCCGGTGTCGGGCCGAAAACGGCAGTGAAGCTCGTCCGCGAGCACGGCGACCTCTGGGCCGCGCTCGACGCCGAGGGCGCGTACGTCGAGAACGGTGATCTGATCCGGGAGCTGTTCTTGGATCCCGACGTGACCGACGATTCGGGGTTCGACACCGACATCGAACCCGACCTCGCCGCGGCCCGCGAGTACGTCATCGATGAGTGGGAGATCCCCGAAGGCGAGGTCGAGCGCGGCTTCGAGCGGATCGAGGAGTCGGTGGTGCAGTCGGGACTCGACCGCTGGACCTGAAGGGTTTTGATCCTGGCTCACGCCTGTCCCGACATGGACACCACTAAGGTCGAACGACTCATCGAATCCGGGATCGAGGATGCGGACGCGACCGTCACCCAACCACGCGGCGAGGACGACGACCACCTCGCCGCCGTCGTCGTCACGCCGGCCTTCGAGGACGAGACGCTCGTCGCCCAACACGAGCAGGTCTACGACGCGCTCGGCGAGCACATGACGACCGACATCCACGCCCTCGAACTCAAGACGTACACTCCCGAGGAGTACGACGAACGCGGCGGGTAGACCGAGTCGAGCGGTGCCAAGTGGTGCCGAACGGGGTCGGGACGGATGGACGGTCGGGTGGTGACCGGTTCCCGTGGGTTTTACGCCCCCCACCGCAAAGCGGGGGTGTATGAGCGATCAGGACACTCGTACCGAGTCCGACAGCCTCGGCGAGATGGAGGTTCCCGCCACCGCCTACTGGGGCGCACAGACCCAGCGCGCGGTCGAGAACTTCCCGATCTCCGGAACGACGTTCGACCGCCGGTTCGTCCGCGCGCTCGGGATCGTGAAGAAGGCCGCCGCACGCGCCAACCGCGACCTCGAACTGCTCGACGACGAGACCGCCGAGGCGATCATCGGAGCCGCCGAGGAGGTCATCGCCGGCGAGCACGACGCCCAGTTCCCGGTCGACGTCTTTCAGACCGGCTCCGGTACTTCGACGAACATGAACGCGAACGAGGTGATCGCGAACCGCGCGAGCGAGCTCGCCGGCGAGGACGTCGGCTCCGACGCCGTCCACCCGAACGACGACGTCAACTTCGGTCAGTCCTCGAACGACGTGATCCCGACCGCGATGCACGTCGCTACCCTGGAGGCCATCGAGCGCGACCTCGTGCCCGCCCTCGAAACCCTCAGAACGGCCCTCGGCGAGAAGGAAGCCGAGTTCGATACGGTGGTGAAGACGGGCCGAACGCACCTCCAGGACGCCACTCCCGTGAGACTGGGCCAGGAGTTCGGCGGCTACCGCGCCCAGGTCGACAAGGGCATCTCGCGGGTGAGTCGCACCACCCGGAACCTCTCGGAGCTCGCCCTCGGGGGGACGGCGGTCGGCACGGGACTCAACACCCATCCCGAGTTCCCCGCACTCGCCGCCGAGCACATCTCCGGGGAGACAGGATTGCCGTTCGAGGAGGCCACGGATCACTTCGAGGCCCAGGCCGCCCACGACGCGATGGCGGAGGCCCACGGTGCGCTCCGCACGGTCTCGGGGTCGCTCGACAAGATCGCTCACGATCTCCGGCTGCTGGCGTCCGGTCCGAGAAACGGGATCGGCGAGCTCGACCAGCCCGAGAACCAGCCCGGCTCGTCGATCATGCCTGGCAAGGTCAACCCCGTCGTCGCGGAGGCGGTGAACCAGGTCCACGTCCAGGTCGTCGGCAACGACGCCGCGGTCTCCACGGGGGCGGCGGGCGGCCAGCTCGACCTGAATCTCTACAAGCCCGTGATCGCGCACAACACCCTCGAATCGATCGCGCTGCTCGCGAACGCGAGCGAGACGTTCGCCGAGCGGTTCGTCGACAACCTCGAAGCCAATCGCGAACGGTGTGAGGAGCAAGTCGAGCAGAGCATGGCGCTCGCGACTGCGCTGAACGCCCACATCGGGTACGACAAGGCGAGCGAGGTGGCGAAGACGGCACTGAAGGAGGACAAAACCGTTCGCGAGGTCGTGATCGAGAAGGGATATCTCGACGAGGCGGAAGCCGACGAGGTGCTCGACGCACGCGCGATGACCGAACGCGGGATCCCTGGTCGCGAGGAGTAAGGAGCGAGGGTTCGAGCTCGCTACTGCGAGCTGCCGTCCGTCTCGACGATCTCGATGGCTCTGACCTCGGGATTCTCGATCGCACCCTTCTCGAAGGCGATCGTGACGGTGCCGTCGCCGTCCTCAGTGACGGTGAACGTTTTCACCGTCCCGGTAGCGTGCCCGACATCTGCCACCGGGTCGTACTGCGTGAGGGCCTGGTCGCCCTCGATCGAGACGTTGAACTGCCGGTCCCCGGGCTCGCTCGCGCCGGGGAAGGAGTTGGCGAAGTACAGGCGCACCTCGACGTCCTGACCGGCGTCCGCCGAGAACTCCCACGTCATGTTCCCGTAGCGCTCACAGTCGAACACCGCGTCGGGGGTGGACGCAGGAACCGTGCTGTCGGCCGTGATGTCGTCACCGCCGCAGTAGGTCCCACCGTTGTCGGTGTCGGCCGAAGCGAGGTACTGCGAGCTGGTATCCGCGACGCCGGTCCAGTCAGGACCGTCGTCGGTGGCCGAAACGGTCGTACTCTCACCGACGTTCACGCGGTGCAGGACCTGCGGATTCGACGAGCCGCTCGACTCGTCGAGCTTCAGCACGACCACGTTCGAGGTCGCGCCGGTGTCGCCGTCACCGTCCGCCACGGTGGCGATGAAGTGGTTGAACCCACCCTCCGCGCCGCTGCTCGACGTGTTGGTGAGGGTCACGTCGACCGTGGCTTCGCCGTTCGAGCCGAGATCGACGGTCTGGTAGCTGACCTGCTCGGCCGTGTTCGCCTCGTAGTCTTCGAGGTTGTAGCCGTCAGCCTGGTTCGCGAGTTCGAGCTGGCCCTCCACGTGGAGGAGCTCCACGGTCGCGTCGGCCGGGCCGGAGACCGTGATGGTCTGGCTCGCCGAGGAGACCGTCGCCGCGCTGTGCTGGGGGTCGGGCGCGCTCGCATCGAGCGAGACGTCCTGCGCACCCAGCGTCGGAGCCCCCGCGACGTCGGGCTTCGCGGTGGCCTGCGAGCCGCCGTCGCTGCCGTCGCCGTACAGGTTCGTCGTCTGGGTCGACCCGTCGGCGTACTCGACCGTGACGGTCGCTCCGGACATCTCCAGCCCGGAGACCGAGCCCGCCGCGCCCGTACCCTGGGCGTTCTTGATGCTGGTGGGGTCGATGTCGACCGAGAAGGCGAACGACTCGCCGTTCTCGAAGTCGTCGAACGACGCCGTCAGCTCGTCGTAGCCGTCGTCGCCGTTCTGTCCGTTGTGCGGCGTGGCGAACGACCCCTCCTGAAGACCAGTCGCACTCGAACCGCTGTCGGGCGTGAAGCCCTTCGCACCCGAGTCGCCGGCGGTCCCCTGGGGATCGAACACCACGTCGGGGAGCGTCGCCGAACTCAGATCGTAGGTGACCGACGTGATCTGCTTGTCGCCGGTGTTCGTGATCTCGAACGAGCCGCCGCTGAAGGTGCTCGCGTCGATGCCCCCGTTCGCGTTGACCGCGAACTCGGCGGAGCCGGCACCGCCGGCGGACGGTTCCTCGACGGTGAGCTGGAACGACTCGGTCGTCGTGGTCGTGCCGTCGTCGGCGACGACCTCAACCGTGTACGGCGAGTCAGCAGCAGCGCCGGATTCCGGAGCGATCGTGAGTTCGCCGTTCGAGAGACTCACGAAGCCGGGCCCGTTCACCGACAGCGACACCGAATCTCCATCGTCATCCGAAGCCGTGACCGGAACGGTCGCCGAGTCACCCTCAACGACCGTCTGGTCGGAGATGGCGTCGATCGTCGGTGCCGTGTTCGAGCCACCGGAGCCGCCGTCGACTGCCGTGACCTCGATCGCCGACACCTTCGCGTTGTCCACCACCGTGCTGAACTCGATGTTCAGTTCGCCGTCGGTGACCTCCGTCGTGAAGCTCTCCGAAACCGCCGAGTGGGGACCGCCCGCGGTCGCGTAGATGTCGTAGTCGGTGAGGACCTGCTCGCCCTCGATCGAGGCGTCGAACACGCGATCACCCTCGCCGCCGTCGTTCGCGACGCCCTGGTAGATCTCGGCGAACTGCAGCGTGACCTCGTACTCGCCGTTGTCCACGGGAACGTCGTAGCTGAAGTCGCCGTACCGCTCGGTCCAGTACAGCTGGTCGTTCTCCGTGTTCGCGATCTCCGGCTCCGACGGCGTGCCGGCGCTACCGGAGGTGAACGTCGACCCGCCGTCGAAGTTCGTGTCGGCCTGATACACCGTTCCGTCCGCGGCGGTGTACTCCGAGCCGCCGGCGTTCACCGCGAACACCGTCTCGCCGCTGCCGGTGTCACCACCGCCGTCGCCGGCGCTCTCGTCGTACTCCAGGACGACCACGTTCGAGGCGAGCCCCATGTCGCCGGAAGTCTCGCCCTGTGCGGCCACGAAGTAGTTGTAGCCCGCGGCGTCGTCGTCGTCAGGACTGTCGGTTAGCGTGACCGGCACCGTCGCCTCGCCGTTCGAGTCGAGGGTGGCGGTGTAGTACTCGACGTTCACCGCGTTGTTCGCTTCCAGATCTTCGAGGTTGTAGCCGCCGTTCGGGACGTTGCTCAGCGCGAGTTCGCCCTCGACACGCACGAGCGTGACTGTCTCGCCAGGCTCGCCGGAGACCGTGACGGTCTGGCTCGCCTCGGAGACCGTCGCACCGCTGTGGTAGCCATCGAGGACGCTACCGTCGAGCGAGACGCCCTGCGCACCGATCGATGGTGCGGGTGCCTCGTCGCCGTTGACGACGGCGGTCGAGCCGCCGTCGCTGCCGTCACCCATCAGCTGGGTGGTCTGGGTCGTCCCGTCCGCGTATTCGATGGTCACCGTCGAGCGGGCGAGTTCGAGTCCGGAGACCGGCCCGGCCTCCTGGGAGCCGACCGTCGCGCCCTTGATGCTGGTGGGGTCGTTGTCGGCCCAGAACGTCGCCGTCTCGCCGTTCTGGAAGTCGTCGAACTCGACGGTCATCACGTCGTACCCGTCCTCGCCATCGTTGCCGTTGTGTGGCTGGCTGAACGCTTCGCCCGTGCCGGGTTCGGTGACGATGCCGGTGCCACCCTCGCTGGCGATGTTGAGGCCCTCACCGGTCGGGTCACCCGCAGTGCCCTGCGGGTCGAACACCATGTCGGGGAGGGTCGCCGTGTCGAGATCGAACGACACCGACACGATCTCCTTCTCGCCGGTGTTCGTCACCTGGTAGGAGCCGCTGCCGTAGGTGCTGGTTTCGAGCCCCGAGTCGGGCGTGATCTCGACGAGAGCCGAGCCGACGGCATCGGGAGTCTCGACGACAGAGACGGTCTGGCTCGCGGCGTTCTCGGCACCGTCGTCGTCGGTGACGGTGAGCGTCACCGTCTGATCACCGGCCGAGTCGAAGGTGGCCGTCGCCGTCTCGCCGGTGGCGTCCTCTTGACCGTCACCGTCGAAGTCCCACGAGTAGCTCGCGATCGAGCCGTCCGCGTCGCTCGACTCACTCGCGTCGAACGACACTTCTTCGCCCGCGGCCGGGTTCTGCGGCGAGTAACTGAACGCCGCCGTCGGGTTCTGGTTGGCGTCACCGTAATCAGCGGGGTCGATCTCCTCGCCGTTGAGGTAGACGGTAGCGTCGCCGTCCACCGCGAGATCGCCGAGTTCGCCCGTGAAGACGTACTTGTCGGTCCCGGAGACGACTCCGCCCGTCGCGCTCTTGCCGTCGGCGGCGATCGAGTCCGCGCCACCGAGCGACGAACTCGCATCTTCGTCGATCGTCCCGCTGACGCTGAACTCGTAGGTCGTCCACGTCCCCGATCCCACGATCCGTAGCGTGTTCTGTTCCTGTCCGACACCGCCGACAGGGATGGTCTTGCTCGTGGTACTGGTCGCACCGCCACTGTCGGTCACCGTCAAGCTGACTTCATAGTCGCCGGCCGCGTCGAAGGTGGCCGTCGCCGTCTCGCCGGTGGCGTCCTCTTGACCGTCACCGTCGAAGTCCCACGAGTAGCTCGCGATCGAGCCGTCCGCGTCGCTCGACTTACTCGCGTCGAACGACACTTCTTCGCCCGCGGCCGGGTTCTGCGGCGAGTAACTGAACGCCGCCGTCGGGTTCTGGTTGGCGTCACCGTAATCAGCGGGGTCGATCTCCTCACCGTTGAGGTAGACGGTAGCGTCGCCGTCCACCGCGAGGTCGTCGAGTTCGCCCGTGAAGACGTACTTGTCGGTCCCGGAGACGACTCCGCCCGTCGCGCTCTTGCCGTCGGCGGCGATCGAGTCCGCGCCACCGAGCGACGAACTCGCATCTTCGTCGATCGTCCCGCTGACGCTGAACTCGTAGGTCGTCCACGTCCCCGATCCCACGATCCGTAGCGTGTTCTGCTGGACGGGTTCCTCGGGGTAGATCCTCTCCCCGTTGAGGTAGACGGTAGCGTCGCCGTCCACCGCGAGATCGCCGAGTTCGCCCGTGAAGACGTACGTGTCGGTCCCGGATCCCACTCCACCCGTCGCGCTCTTGCCGTCGTTGGCGATCGAGTCCGCGCTATCGATCGACGAACTCGCGCCCGCGTCGATCGTCCCGCCGACGTCGAACTCGTAGGTCGTCCACGTCCCCGATCCCACGATCCGCAACGTGTTCTGCGGGCCAGCTTCGCCGACAGAGACGGTCTGGCTCACGGAGTTCTCGGCACCGTCGTCGTCGGTGACGGTGAGCGTCACCGCCTGATCGCCGGCCGCGTCGAAGGTGGCCGTCGCCGTCTCGCCGGTGGCGTCCTCTTGACCGTCGCCGTCGAAGTCCCACGAGTAGCTCGCGATCGAGCCGTCCGCGTCGCTCGACCCGCTCGCGTCGAAACTCACTTCTTCGCCCGCGGTCGGGCTCTGCGGCGTGTACTCGAACGTCGCCGTCGGCTCCGCGTTGGTCTCCCCGCCGTCGTCGACTTTCACGATCTCGATCGCTGAGATCTTCGGGTTCTCCTGCTCGTGCAGGAACTCGATGTCGACGGTGCCGTCCGAGGGCGTCACCTCGAACGACTCCATCGCACCGACGTCGTGGCCGTACTGCTGGTAGATGTTGTAGTCGTCCAGTTCGAGGTCGTCGCCCTCGACGTTCACGTCGAAGACGCGCGGACCCTGGCTGTCGACGTTCGATTCCGTGAGGAAGATCTCGGCGAAGTAGAGCCGGACATCGTAGGTCGCGCCCTGCTCCGCGTCGAACGACCACTGCATCTCGGTGTCGTCGGCAGCCGAGCCGCTGGTGTTCACGTCGTACCGCTCGGTCTGGAACAGCGAACTCGGTGTGTCAGCCGGCACCGAATCGTCCAGCGTGATGGCGTCGCTCGTGCTGTACGTCTGAAGACCGTTGTCGCCGTCGACGTTCACGTACTGCGATGGACTGCTGCCCGTGTCCGCGCTCCACGCCGGGCCGTCGTCGGTCGCCGCGACCGACTGGCCACCGGCGTTCACGCGGTAGACGACCTCTCCCTCGCTGGGCGTGCCGCCGTCGGTGTCCTGCACCGTGACGTTCACCGTGTCCGTGTCGGACGCCTGGCCGTCGGAGACGCTCACCTGGAAGGTGAGCGTCGTCTCCGAGTCGACCTCGGGCGCGGTGAACGTGAGCGTCTCGCCGTCGTTCTGGCTCGGGCTCACGTCGGGACCCTCGGTCTGGGTCCACGTGTAGCCGAGCTGGTCACCGTCCGGGTCGTCGGAGGCGGACGCGTCGAGCGTGACCTGACTACCCTCGTCGACCGTCTGGTCCGCGCCCGCGTCGGCCGTCGGGGCCCCGTTCTCGGGCGGGGTCACGTAGTCGACCGAAATGTCGGTCCACGTTGCCGAGAACGGACTCGCGCCGTTCGACGTCGAGATGATGCCGACCGCGGGCGCGACGCCGTCGGAGGTGTCGAGCCAGCTCGACGGCATCGCGAGGGTTCCGACCTCGGTGGTCGTGCCGTCGACCTCGTACTCGGCGGTCACGGCGACCTCGTTAACGTCGTTGTCCGGTGCCGGGTCGGTCGTCGGATCGACGGTCATCCGGAGCGTAACTTCGTTACCTGTGACCGCGCTTTCGTCGGTCATCTGCCCGTCGAACGAGTCGTCTACCTCCTTCGCGAACTCGACACCGCCGTTGCCGCCGTTGGCTGCGGCGACGAGCTTGATGTAATTCGACTGGTCACCAGTGCCGATCTGGATCCCGGCGGACTGGAAGTTCTCCGGACTCTCCGGGAACGAGGCGACCGTCGATTCGATCACGAACGGCTCGTCCGGCGTGTTTACGCCAAACTGGAAGCCGTACTGCTGGGTGTTCGTGCCCGCGTGAGCGTCACCCTGTGGCACCTCCTCGACCGTCAGGACCTCCGCCGCGCCGCCGACGGTCATCTTCGAGGTGTCGTAGAGATCCTGGTAGTTCTCGCCGTTGGTCATCACGCCGGTCCAGCCCTGGCCGTTCTCGCCGAACAGGCTGAGTTCGGAGAGGTCGTGCTGGACGGGGAGCGTCGTGTCGACGCCGTTGTTCGGATCGACCGCGAACGGGTCCTCGGTGTCGTCGAGGTTGTCGTTGTCGTCGTTCGGGTCGTTGAGGTTCGACACGCCGTCGTCGTCGAAGTCCGGGGGCGTCGAGGCCGCCGAGCAGGGGTCGGAGCCCGCTTCGTCCTCGTCGATGTTGGTGTAGCCGTCGCCGTCGGCGTCACCCTCGGGGGCGTTCGCAACCACGTCTTCTGGGTCGCACGTCTCTCCGCCGCCACCGGCGTCCCCACCGTAATCGACCGGTTCGAAGGCCGTGACGTCGTTCCCGCCGTGGTTCGACGTCCACACGGTGCCCGGGAACGGCCCGTCGTCGCCGACGGCGTCGATCCCGAGCGGACCGCCCGTGTTGAAGATAGTCTCCTGGTTCGTGACCGTGTCACCGGCCGCGTCCAGCTCGATGCGCTCGATGTCGCCACCGAGTTCGACCTGCAGAATGTCGCCCTGCATCGCGCCGCCGAAGTTCGAGGCGGTGTACTCCTCGGTCCCGCCGGTCGGACCGAACAGGACCTTCTGGCCGCCCGTCGTCTCCATCGTGTGCGCAGTACCCGCATCCGCACCCGGATCGGGCGAGCCGCTCGTCGGCGGGATGTAGTCCGCCTCGACCGGGTTTACCATCGACGACGGAACCGGGGAGTTCGACGACGTGATGTCGAACTTCACGTTGCCGTTCGCGTCGTAGATGTCCGCCTGCGTCGGGTTCGCGCGGATCGGTGCCGCGTGCCCGGCGTAGTCGCCCTCCTGCACCGGTCCAACGAGCTGGTCGTTCGTCGAGTAGCTCCCGGCCTCGTTCGGGTGGTTCGTCACCGACGCGGCGTCGGACACGATGTTCCCGTTCGCATCGGCCGGCTGACCGCCCCAGCCGCCGTTCGGGCCGTGGTCGCTGACGTAGAGCTGGCCGTCCTCCGTGAGGACCAGGTCGTACGGGTTGCGGTAGCCGGGCGAGTAGACCTGCACCGGGCCACCTTCGATCAGCTTCGCCTGGTTTTCCCCGTCGTTCCCGCCGAACGGCAGTGCGCCGCCCTTGATCGTCGGGATCGAGTAGAGGTAATCGAGGTCTGGGTACGCACTGTTCTCGCTCTGGAGGCTCTTCGCCTCGTGGTTGTTTTCGATCTGTGCGAGATCGATCTCGAGGACTGCCGCCGAGAGCGCGTACTCGGGCGTGTGCCCGAAGTTGTCACCGGGCGCGCCCTTGTTGGTGTGACCGCCCTGTGCGACGTAGAGCGTGTCGCCGTCGGCGGTGAGGTCCAGACCGTTCGTGGCGTGGTTCTCCTCGGACCGGGGCAGCCCCAGAACCATCACGTCGTGGGTGACTTCGCTCGCCTGGAGCACACCATCGCTTCCCGGGTTGATCGTCAGCCGGGAGATCGCCCCGGAATTGGTGTCCGTGTCGTCGTCGTCCTGCCCGACGTCGATCTCGGGGTCGCTGGAACCGACGTAGACGACTGGCTGGTCGGCAGTGCCACCAACGGTCAGTCCGGTGATCTGTCGGTTGCTCTCCGACTCAATGTTGCCGAGATCGTCGTGGTTCGGGATGTCCTTGACCGCGTCGATCTGGACCTCGTTGACGACCTGGTAACTGTTCTCGCCGTTGCGCTCAATGTCGAGCACGTAGACGCTCCCGCCCTGTGTTGAGACGTACAGACGGTCGTCGGGACCCCACTCTAGTGCCGTTGGGTTACCCGCACTGAATCCCTGGAGCTTGCTCTTTCCGAAATCCGGATCGACCGCGCTGGCACCCTCACCGGAGAGGTCGACCGTCAATGGACTGTTCGATCCGGTGTGACTGACCTCCAGCGTCGCGCTCTTCGGGTCCACGCTGGACGGCGAGAACGTCACCAGAATGTCCGCGGACTCGCCAGGCGCGAGCGTCGTCTGCGAGGCCGACCCCGCCGAGAACTCGCCCGCATCGGTGCCGGTGACGGAGACGCCCGAGATGTCGATACTCGGGTCGCCCGAGCCGCCGAGGTTCGTCACGGTGGCCGTCTCCGTCTGGCTGTTGTCGGTGACGACCTTGCCGAAGTCGACGCTCGACGGGCCGCCGAGCTCGTCCGCCTGAGGCTCGGCTGCGACGATCTCGATCGCCGAGAGCTTCGCGTTGTCCATCTGCGCCGACATCGAGACGTCGATCGTCCCGTCCGACGGCGTCGTGGTGAACGATTTCATCACGCCCGTGTCGTGGCCGACGTCCGCATAGATGTCGTAGCCGTCGAGCACCGTCTGCCCCTCGACGGAAACGTCGAATATCCGTTGGCTCTCCGCGGTCTGGAAGATCTCCGCGAAGTAGAGCCGGACCTCGTACTGCTGGCCGCTCTGGACGTTCTCCGAGAACGCCAGCTGGATGTCCTTGCCGTACGCTTCCGATGTGAACAGTTCAGACGGCGTTCCGTCCGGGACGGACGGCCCCAGTGTGATCGAATCGCCCGTACTGTACGTCGAGAGACTCGATGAGCTGTACTCTCCGAGGTTTCCGGACCAGTCGGGTCCGGAAGGGGCGGAGACTGTACTTCCACCCGCGTTCACGCGATACAGCGTCTGATCGCTGGTTTGGGCCGCCGCCCCGCCGGCGAACGCCATACTGCCGACGAACATCGACGTGATCGTCAGCACCGAAACGACGACTGCGAGCGTCGATTTGGCTGTCACTCCGTCCCACGCTGGTTGGTCTCGTTGGAGACTCATGGGACGAAGCACACCGGTAGATAGTATAAGTTTATTTACTAATTTTCACTCACAGCATGGGCGGTTCCTACGGTCTGAAAGTTCTTGCAGCGTGTGCAACACCTCCCGCATGATGTCGTCGACGATCGGAGTGAGGTCGGGGACATCGACCCCGTTCGAGGGAAAACCGGCGAAACGTCGGCTGCTCGGCTTCGGAGTGGTCCGGCTTCGTAGCCGAGGGTCGACGACAACCCGTATCGGATTCGGTTCCACGAAGAGCGGCGCTCACCGAAAGCAGCCGACCGAACGGATCGTCTACCACGCCCCGTTCGGTCGTGAGATTTCGGGAAAATCGGTGGAACGACCGCTCGACTCCGCAGAGGAGACTACACCGCGATTCGACCGGAACTGACCGGTTCTGCGTCCTGTCGGTACGAATCGTACACCGACTCGGCCCACGACACCGCGGTTTCGTTCTCGGTTTCGACCAGGGCACGCGGCAGCCGCCGATCGTCGGTGACGTCCATCACCAGGGTGCCATCGGCCACCGCCAGACTGTACGGCACGCTGTCGCCGGAGCAGAACACCGCGGCCCGATCGGCGTCGGCGACCGACCGGGCCTGTGCAGTCATCTCGGCGTCGTCGCGGACGGCGTCGAGGAGGTCCGGCGTGACGACGGCCTCGAACGTCTGGGTTCCCTCGACGACGGCCTTCTGAACCGCCGTGAGAACCTGCGGGATCGCCGCGTACGCGAGCATCCGCACCTCGTCCGCCTCGCCCAGCCGCGCCGCCATCCGGAGCGTCGGGCGGAACGGACTGCTCTGCGTCGCCGTGGTGATTTCGGCATCCTGGAGCGTGGTGACGTCGAAATCCATCTCCTCGGTCGGCAGCCAGTCGACGACCCCCTGGAGCTGTTCGACGGCCTCCATCGCGTCGAGCAGTCGAGCGAACTCGGTCCCGACGAGTCGCCCGGTTCGCGTCGCCTCGTACCGGTGGTTCGTCTGGGTGACCCATCCCTTGGTCTTGAGATCGTCGAGGACGCGACCGACGGTCGAGGAGGACGCATCGATCGACTCCCGCAGCTCCGCCCGGTCACGAGGCCCTTCGATCAACACCTCCAGCGCCGCGAAACGGTTGCTCGACCGGGCGAGGAATTCGACGTTGTCGAGGGTCGTACTCATACACTCATGCCACGACGTATGTCACCAAATCCGTCCGCACTAATCGTCTAGATAGGAGATAACGTACCTACCGTTCGGTAGTGTAACGAAAAATAGTTTTTGACCAGACAGGTAATTCGATGGAATATGCTCACGAAGTGGGCGTCCTTTGGGGGGTGGGACGGTTTTCACGGACGATATATACGTCCATAGAGGGATGATGACGGTAGATACCTCGAAAGCGAACGATGAACGAACGACATGCCTCCTCAGCCACCTGAACCCGGAACAATGCACAGGACGAACGATCCGATCGCGTCCCGAACGATGTGAGGCGCTCGAACGAACCCGCCGATGTTCTTCAGAGACAGCAACGGACGAGGGCGCTCGGACGGCAGCAGAGCTCTCGGTTCCCCCTTCGACAGGACGGGGCGATGCACCTACGAGATCGCCATGCGGGGGGAGGACGAAGGGCAGATGGACTGGACGGTGGCGACGGCGTCCGACGGCAAGCGGACGGTCACGTTTCACTACGAGCGGGGTGCGGAAGCGTTCGATACGACCCTCACCGGCACACAGGAATCGATCGAAACGGAACTCATCACCACGCCTGCCCGTCCGTTTCTGTCGATCGTGCTGTTCCCCTCGGTGCAGCTCCTGATCGGAGACGGGGAGCCACGGGTTGGCGACCGACACACGTTTCCGGTCGCAGGGCGCGAGGGAACGCTCGAAATCACGGGTACCGGCACGCACCTCGGTATCGAGGGGTACACCTCGGTCTGGAAGGTCGACGGTGAACGACGGTACGAGGACTGTGTCGCACTCGATCTCGGACTCGTGCTGAGCGCGACTTACTACAGTTCTGGGGACACGGCGGCGTTTCTCCAGGCGGAACTCGTCAAGTACGAGCGTGACTGACTCCGTCCGGATCAACGCACTGCGATGGCAGCACTCACCGTGGCGTTCGCAGGATACGAGTACGCTGCGTGGGTCGTGAGAACGAGGCGGCCAGGCGAGCTCGACGGCCGCCGGATCAGCGCTGGCGGTAGATCAGGTTGCGCTGGATCGCGTTCGCGCCCTCGTAGATCACCGGGATCCGGCAGTCGCGGTAGACCCGTGCGATCCGGTTCTCGCTCAGCACCGACCGACCGCCGTGAAGCTGCATGCCGCGCTCGGCGCACTCGACGGCGGCCTCGGTGGAGTTCGCCTTGGCGAGTGCGGCCCAGTAGCCAGCGTTGTCCTGATCCGCCACTTTGCCGGCCGCCCGCCAGTTGAGCGCGCGGGCGCGCTCGAACTCGATGAGCATGTCCGAGAGATCGTGCTGGACGGCCTGAAACTCGCTCACGTCCCGACCGAAGGCTTCGCGGTCGTGGACGAACTCCCACGCTTCCTCGATGGCCGCCGCGGCGAGACCCAGCCCGTGACCGCCGACGACGACCCGGCCGTGGTTGAAGAACTCCGCGAGCATGTAGAAGCCGGTGCCCTCGTTGCCGACGAGGTTTGCCTCGGGGATCCGGCAGTCGTCGAATTCGATGTGGCCCTGTTTGGAGGCGCGAAAGCCCATCTTCTCGGGGATGTGTTCGGCGTCGTAGCCGGGGGCGTCGGTCGGCACGATGAACATCGAGTAGTTCGAGTAGCGGTCGTCGGCATCCCCCGTCTTGGCGTAGACGGTGAGCCACTCGGCTTCGACCGCGTTGCCGACCCAGTACTTCTCGCCATTGAGCACCCACTCGTCGCCGTCCTTTTCGGCGCTCGTGGTCATCCCGGCGAGGTCGCTGCCGGTCTGCGGTTCCGAGACCGCGAGTCCGGTGATCTGGTCGCATTCGGCGACCGGCCGGAGGTACTCCTCGTGCTGGTCGTCGCTGCCGTACTTCTCGACGATCTCGGCCCCGAAGCTCGCGAGCTGGAGGGTAAGTGCGATGCCGCCGTCCGCCCGGTAGAACTCCTCGGCGATCGCGAGCATCGCTTCGAGTCCGAGCCCGCGCCCGCCGAGGTCCTCGCCGATGTCCTGGGCAACGAGACCGGCGTCTTGGCCGGCTTCGAGGATCTCCCACGGGTACTCGCCCGTCCGGAAGTACTCCTCGGCGTTGGGGGCGATATGCTCGTCGGCGAACTCGCGGGCCTCGGCCTTGACCTCGCGTACGTGCTCGGGCACGATCGACTCGTCGAGTAGCTCCATATTCTCGATGGGGGCGCGACGCCCAAATAGGTCGCGTAAACCGGAAGCAGTAGGTCAGAGGTTGTCGGCTCTGTCCTCTGTGGACTGTGCAGCGAGTCTTTCAATTAGCGCGCGGTGATGGCGACTGTGTACTCGGTAACGGAATCCCATCCATCCGCTTCGAGATACGCTGCGTCGTACTCCCACTGCGCGCCGCTCGGGAGGTTGTTCGTGTTGTCGAGTCCGTCCCCAACTTTCGTATCGTCTCTGTAGAAGCCGATTTCGACCTGCACATAGGAAGCTTCGTTCTCCGACCTGTTCTCGACAAGACCAGTAACACCACCAGAGAAATCGCTAGTGTAGGACTCGGAAGACAGTACCACTACACCGCTATCTTCGGCAACGACATCCGATCGCTCGGTATCGTCATTCCCACTGGCGTCACTGTTGCCGACAGTACCACTGCCTTCATTCGAACCAGCGTCAGATTCCGAACAACCAGCGAGGACAACCGTACTGCCAGCTGCCAGGGTGGTGGTCGCTTGTGCAAGGTACCGTCGCCGCGTTTGATAGCTGTTCGAGTCGGGCTGCACTCAGACGCCCTCCGCAGCACCGCTTTGGTAGCGCCGATACATGTACGTGAGCTGTGGGAATGAGATCACGAGACCACCGATTATCGTGAGATAGAGGCCGATTGCCGCCGCACTATTGAGCGCTAGCAGACCTATCATTACGACGAGGACTCCACACCCACCAACGAGACCGTTGTTCCACTTTCCAATAGCATCGGGTTCCATGACCGTGACTACTGCGGCAATACCAGCGAGAATAA
This sequence comes from Halococcus agarilyticus, assembly GCF_000334895.1. Lineage (NCBI taxonomy): Archaea > Methanobacteriati > Methanobacteriota > Halobacteria > Halobacteriales > Halococcaceae > Halococcus > Halococcus agarilyticus. The sequence goes on from NZ_BAFM01000004.1 coordinate 184,428, forward strand.
GGGTGAGGATGCCATCACCTTGGAGACCGCTAACATTTGTTCCGAGGACTGTCGCCCATGGAAGGACCGAACCGAAGCCAGCAACGACCGCCCCAGCGAGAGCGATTTTCTGGTCCGTTCGGAATTCCGATAGTGCGGCTATTACTGAATCGCCAGCCTGACTCGGTCCTGTACCCGATCCATCACCCCCACCACTTTGATCACGCTGTTGGGTTTTGTCAGTCCTGCTCTGCTGTGTTGATTCCGTGGTTCCGGACCCGGGTGTAGAGTTTGCCTGGTTGGAGTCCGATGATAGTGACAACGGTAGTGGTTGTTTGAACGGTGCGTTCTTTATTCTATGATTTCCGGCCATACGAGCTACCACAAAGGTTGTGAGATATTAAATCCACATGCCGATCCGATGTCTCGGGCGCTGTCTACTCGTCTTCGGGAGCCGCCTCCGCAGGTGCCTCGCCCTCGACCAACGAGGCGTCGGCGTACTCCTCACGGAGGTCCTTCTTCGAGAACTTCCCGGTCGCGGTTTTGGGTACTTCGTCGATGTACTCCACGTCGTCGGGCACCCACCACTTCGGGTAGTCCGCGGCGATCATCTCCAGCAGTTCGTCAGACAGGGCATCCTGGTCGACATCGCTCGCGGACACGACGAACGCGACCGGGCGCTCCTGCCAGCGCTCGTGGGGGACACCGACTACTGTTGCCTCGGCCACGTCGTCGTGGGCCATCAGGGCGTTTTCGAGTTCGACGCTCGAAATCCACTCGCCGCCCGACTTGATGACGTCCTTCGCGCGGTCGACGATCTGGATGTACCCGTCCTCGTCGACCGAGACCACGTCGCCGGTCTTGAGCCATCCGTTTTCAAAGTCCTCCTCGTTGGCCTCGGGACGCTCGAAGTACTCGGTAGTGACCCACGGACCGCGGACCCAGAGCTCGCCGAACTCCTCGCCGTCCCACGGTACCTCGTTGCCGTCCTCGTCGATGACTTTGAACTCGATGCCAGGCACCATCAGCCCCTGTTTGCCGCGTTTCGCGTGCCGATCGTCGGCGTCCCACTCGTCCATGCCCGGCTTGAGCCGCGCGACCGACCCGATCGGGCTCATCTCGGTCATCCCCCACGCGTGGAGGACGTCCACACCCAGCTCGTCGAACTGCCGGATGACGGCCTCGGGAGCGGCGCTCCCGCCGATGACGATCTCTTCGAGCGACGAGAGGTCGGCGTCGTTCTCTTCGAGGTATTCGAGCAGCCCGAGCCACACGGTGGGGACGCCCGCGGTGATGGTGACGCCCTCTTCCTCGATGAGGTGGGCGATGTCGGCCGGATCGGGCGAGGGCCCGGGATAGACGTGTTTCGCGCCGGCGGCCGTCGTCGAGAACGGCATCCCCCACGCGTTGACGTGGAACATCGGGACGACCGGCATCACGACGTCCGTGTCCTCGATCCCGAGGCCCTGGGGCGTCACTGTCGCCATCGTGTGCGACCAGAGCATCCGCTGGGTGTACTCGACGCCCTTCGGCCGCCCGGTGGTGCCCGAGGTGTAGCACATCCCGGCCTCGCGGTCCTCCTCGATCGCGGGCCAGTCGTACTCGGACCCCTGTTCGGCGATGAACGACTCGTAGTCCGTGACGGGATCGAGGTCGATCTCCGGGACCTCGTCGGCCATCACGACGAACTGCTCGACGCTGTCGAACGAATCGGCGTCGTACGCGCCGGCGAGCTTCTCCGCGAGCGAGGGGTCGACGAACAGGAGCTCGTCGGTCGCGTTCTCGACGATGTACTGGATGTGCTCGTCGGGCAGGAGGGGGTTGATGGTGTGGAGCTGGCGGCCCGAGTCGGGAACGCCGAAGTACGTCTCGAAGTGGCGGTGGTGGTTCCAGCAGAACGTACCGACGCGGGCCTCCTCGCCGATGCCGGCGGCGTCGATCGCGTTCGCGAGGCGGGCGACGCGGTCGCCGTACTCGGAGTAATCGTACCGCTCGATCCCGTCGGCGGTGCGCGAGACGATCTCGGTGTCGGGGTACATTCGCTCCGCGCGCCAGCGGAACGGTCGCAGGGTCTGTGGTGTGCCTCGTGGCATACAATCTCACAATGGCCGGTCCGTAATGATTCTTCCCTCCGACGGCGATCGTTCACCGTGCCTCGTCGGCAGTCCGGCATCTCGTCGTGGTGGTTACAGCGTCACTCGGTACGGTGGCTCACGGTGATCCCCTCGCCGAGCGGGATCGCGGCGGTCTCGAAGTCGGGATCGGCGCGGACCCGCGCGAGGTACGCCGCGACGCCGCGGGTCGACTCGTTCGCGTCCGCGACCGTCTCGCCCTCGACGAGGCGGAGTACCGTCTCGAAGTCGACGGAGGTGCTCGTCATCGCGTTGTCGGCGATCACCACGCCACCGGGCGCGACCTTCTCACGGATGGCGTCGAACGCCTCCTCGTACCGGTGCTTCTCGTTGTCGATCAGCACGACATCGAACGGCCCGTCGTACGATTCCGCGAAGTCGATCGCGTCGCCGTGTTCGAAGGACGCCCGGTCCGTGAGGTCGCCGCGATCGAAGTACTCACGCGCCCGATCGAGTTCGTCGGCGTCGATCTCGGTGAGGACGACTTCGCCCGCGGGCGGGAGCGCCCGCGCGAACCAGTACGCCGAGTAGCCGAAGCCAGAGCCGAACTCGAAGACCCGCTCCGCGTCGACGAGGCGTGCGAGCGTGGCGAGCCAGCCGCCGACCGCGGGGCCGACGGTCGGAAAGCCGATCTCTTCGCCGTGTTCGTTCATCTCGACCAGAATTTCGTCGGGCTGAGGACCGACCGCACGGGCGAAATCGGTGATGTCGTCGGCAACGAGTTCGGACATACCAGCCGCCTCGCGCGGAGGCGGGTAAAGACTTCCTCTCCGCTCGACCTGGCAGGTGGGAGCGGTCCGTGGTGGGGGTTGCGAGGTGGCTGCGGTTTGCGGTGCGGGGCGGTGGCGGGAGGAAGCCACGCGGCCGCGTTTATCGCGGCCGCACGGGGAGGGGTGGGGACTTCAGCGCGTGCCGAGCGTCCGCGAGCAACGCGAGCGGACGAAACGGGCGAACGGCGCAGCCGTGAGCCGGGCGACGCGCCCGGCGCGCGCAATGCGGTGCTGTGCGGCCTGGTGGTGCTGAAAAATCGGAGATTTTTCGCATGCCAAAAACGCCGTTCCACGGCGTTTTTGAGCAACATGAAAAGGGCGAGCGGCCGCGAGGGCTTTCGTTAGTATTGGTAGCGCTGGACGTCGTCCTGGGCCTGCTCGGAGAGCCCGACGTCGCCAGTCATCTCGTCGTAGGTCATGCCCGAGAGGTACTCGTCGTAGGTGACGTCGTAGCCGCTCCGGAGATGGAAGTCGAGCCGACCGGTCTCGACGGTGGCCTGAAAGAACTGATGAACTGCCCGGCGGAGGAGTTCGTCTGGGTCGTCGGGGTCGAACGCGCTCCCGAGAAGGGCGAGCTCGTTGCGGGTCTCGCGGTCGAGGCCCACGGTCGTCTCCTCGCCGAGATCGTCGTAGCGCGATTCGATCTCCGCGGTGAGGTCGTCGAGACTCATGGACCGGCATGAGCGTCGGTTCGGGAAACCGCTTTCGGCTCCACGGCCGACGAGGACCGCCACGCGTATCCCGAGCGCAGGACTACCGCGTTCGATGAGCGAGTCCGCGTTCTCGCCGCCCGACGACCGCGCTGCGGTCCGCGAGGCGCTCGTCGAGTGGTACGAGGACGACCACCGACCGTTCCCGTGGCGCGAGACCACCGATCCCTACGAGATCCTCGTCTCGGAAGTGATGAGCCAGCAGACCCAGCTCGATCGCGTGGTCGACGCGTTCGGCGGGTTCGTCGAGCGATGGCCCGACGCGACGGCGCTCGCGGCCGCCGACCGGGCCGACGTGGTGGGCTTCTGGAGCGACCATCGCCTGGGGTACAACAACCGGGCGCGATACCTCCACGAGGCAGCCGGCCAGATAGAGGAGGAGTTCGACGGCGAGTTCCCTGCGACGCCCGACGAACTCCAGAATCTCCAGGGTGTCGGACCGTACACCGCGAACGCGGTGGCGAGCTTCGCGTTCAACGCGGGGAACGCGGTGGTCGATACGAACGTCAAGCGGGTGCTGTATCGCGCGTTCGAGGTGCCGGACGACGACGCAGCGTTCGAGGAGGCGGCCAGCGAGCTGATGCCCGCGGGCGAGTCGCGGGTCTGGAACAACGCGATCATGGAACTCGGTGGCGTCGCGTGTACGAAGACGCCCGCATGCGACGAGGCCGAGTGTCCGTGGCGGGCGTGGTGTGACGCCTACGCGACCGGCGACTTCTCCGCGCCGGACGTCCCCACCCAGTCGCCGTTCGAGGGGAGTCGCCGGCAGTTCCGTGGGCGTGTCGTGCGCGTGCTCGGCGAGTACGACGAACTCGCGCTCGACGACCTCGGTCCCCGCGTCCGTGTCGATTACGTGCCCGCAGCCGAGGAATCGGATGGCGAGCCGAGCGAGGCCGACGGCAACCACGGCCGGGAGTGGCTGCGAGGGCTCGTCGCGGATCTGGCCGACGACGGGCTGGTCGAGGTCGAGGAACGCGACGAGGAGACCGTCGTTCGACTGTCCCGGTGAGCGCTTCTCCCGGCGTCCCGTGAACGATCGACTGGACGGGGCCTGGCGACGGTCAGGCCCCCTGGGCCGACCGCCGACCAGTCGGGAACCCGATCGTGCGGTGGACCGCGACGAGGAGCGCGACGAGCACCAGCACACCGACCGCGAACCCCTGGAAGATCGAGGAGTACCCGAGCCCCGTATCGAGCAGCGTGCCGACGACCACGCTGCCGAGCGCGTTGAGGAGCATGATCCCCGCGCTGAACACGGCGTAGGCGCTCGCGCGGTGGGCGTCCGGCAGCGAGTCGAGGACGTAGGTGTCCATCGTGGGGAAGAGGCCGTGGATCACGAACCCGAGTGCGGCGCTCGCGGCGACCAGTTGGTAGAAGCCGGTGGCCAGCGTGAGCGCGAGGAGACAGCCGGCGAACGCGCCGACGATCCCGAGCAGCAGCGGGATGTACGCCACCCGGTCGGCGAGGCGGCCCGCGATCCAGAACGCGGGCACGCCGGCGGCGAAGACCACCGTGAGCAGTTCGCGCGCGGTGGCCTCGGCGATCGGCTTGGTAGCGACGAGATACGAGACGTAGAAGTTGAACACGCCGTTCCACGCGAGGCCGGCGAGGCCAGCGAGTGCGACCCCGCTCAGGATGACGGGCCACTGTCGCCGTGCCGCCCCGAGGAAGTCCCGATCGAGCTCCTCGCCGGGCGGAAAGGTCGTGCGCCACGCGACGAGCCCGAACGCGAGGGTCGCTACGACCGCGACCGCGCTGACGAGGCCGAACGCGAGCCGCCACCCTCCGATCGGGAGGATCCCGGCGCTCTCGATCCAGAGGACGCCGGTGACGAACAGCGGTGCGCCGGCCGCGGCGAGCTGGCTCGCGGTTCCGTGGATGCCGACGGCACGTCCGATCGAATCGGGAAACAGGTCGCTCAGCAGCGGTTTCGCCGCGATGAAGTACACACCGCTGGAGAGCCCCATCAGAAAGGCGCTCGCCCAGAGCACCGGGAGGGAGGTAGCGCTCGCGGCGAGCAAGGGCGAGAGGGCGAGGATCGTCCCGGCGGCGAGGATCACGGCGTACCGCGGCACGAAGGTGAGCAGGTAGCCAGTCGGCAGCCGCGGCAGCGCGCTGCCGAGCCACGCCAGCGTCGCCAGCAGTCCGATCGCCGCCGCCGACGCCCCGAACGCGGTCCGGATCGGCTCCAGCAGGGGCGCAAAGACGACTCGCGCGAGGTTGACCAACAGCACCATCGTACACATCGAGCCGAACAACTGCTGGCGTGACACTGCCTCGGCGGACGACCCAGGGAGGATCAAGCCTTTGTGAAGCGGCAATACCGTGCCCCGACGAGCGGCCCGGCGAAAGCACCGATCGACCAGCGTCGGACGCAACCGCCGCGGCTTTGGTTTTCGGGATCCTCGGGACTGATATGCCAGACCGGCCCCACGTCGCCGCGCTCGCCGGCAGCCTCCGCGACGGCAGCTACACCCGCATCGCCCTGGAGCACGCACTCGCCGAGGCCGAGGAGCTCGGCGCGAGCACCGACCTGATCGATCTTCGGGAACTCGACCTCTCGGTGTTCGACGCCGACGACCGCGAGGCCGGTGACGCGCTCGAACTCGAACGGCGCGTCCGCGAGGCCGACAGCGTGCTCCTCGGGACCCCCTCCTACCACGGGTCGTACTCCTCGGTCCTGAAGAACGCGCTCGATTACTGCGGGTTCGACGAGTTCGAGAACACCACCGTCGGCCTGCTGTCGGTCTCCGGGGGCGGGTTCCCGATCACGCCGCTCGATCACCTCCGTGCGGTCTCGCGCGCACTCAACGCGTGGGTCATCCCCCACCACGCCGCCGTCCCGCGCGCGAGCGGGAAGTTCGAGGACGGCGAACTCACGGACGAGGATTCGCGCGAGCGCGTGGCGACGCTCGGCCGGCGGGCGGTCGAGTACGCCCACATCGAACCCGATCCGGCGTGTCTCGAAAGTACCCAGAACGTCGGCGCTGACGACTGAACACGGCGCGCCTGGCGACGCGTCACGTCCCAAAGCACGTTTCCCACCGCTGGGAGCCATCGGCACAGCTCACGTGTCTACCGTCTCCCCTCTGGCGGCGGTCGCGTTGCGCGCGGTGGCGATCCAGTCGGGTCGTTCGACGGTCGTTTCGTCGAGTCCCCTGAATCGAACGACCCGTACGCCCTCGACCGTCGTATTGGGATCGCTCCTGAGGCGTCCGGTGTACTCGACGCGGTACCGCTCGACGCGCCCGGTCTCGGTCAGCGTGAGCGCAACCGTGCGTTCGGTCACGTTGACTCGCAACGGCGAGATCGGACGATTGGTTTCCGGCCTCACGTTCATTTCGAGGCGAATCCGTCCGTTCGCAGTCGATACTGCCGTCGACTCGGTGAGCGTATAGTACGAGATGAGCTGTTGTCGCCCCACCGGACCGCTGGCCCCGGTGATCGGAAACACGAAGTATTCCGTCCCGTTCTGTCCCTGCAACCGATACAACCCGTGTGACCCGTTGAACCAGCTGTCGACGTCCGTTACCGGCCTTCGTGCGAACTGCGCGTACGTGCCGTTGTACGACCGTTCGACCATCCAGCGGCTGTGATCGGCTCTGATCCGCTGGACGCTACTCGTGTCGACGAGCCGCGTACCGTTGGAGGCGACCAGCGTGTGATTTCTCCGCACGGTGAAACTGGTGTTCGCGAGCGCGTCGGCGTGGGCGTCGGCGAGCGCGAAGCTGTCCGTGATCCCGTCCTCCGAGAGACCGTCGGGCGGATCGCTCAGCGGATCGTCGGTGGGAACCGGTGCAGGAGTGACGGTCGCGGGGGTTTCGGTACCTGTATCGAAGCCGGTCCCACTGCATCCCGCAAGGAGAACGAGTGAGACGAGACCGACGACTGCGGCCAGCCGTCGCATGGGCGGTACATCAACGCCGAACACATATCGCTTGGGGTGGATGAACGCCGAACGGCGTGCTGCCTCGATGAACTCGTTTCCTGAAAGCGATCGTTCCCCGATTGCCGGGGCGGCGTAGCAACGCCTCGACATCGAGACGTGCTCGTCGCCATCGGTGGACAGCGCCGACACTCCCGAGCGTGTGCCGAAACCCGAATAGGCGCTGCCGCCGTACGGAACGGCGTGACGCAGTGGGTCGAGAACCCGACCGGCGGGCGCGATCGGGGAGCCGTCGCGCTCGTCCGCGCCTGGCTCGAAGTCCTGGTGCGCCCGCGCCGGTTCTTCGCGGCGGGGGTCGCGCCGGGCGACCAGGCTCCCGGCCTGGTGTTCGCCATGGCTGTCGTCGCCATCGAGGAGGCGACCCGGTTCGCGCTCGTCCCCGACGCCTACCCGGTGGTCGCGAACCGACCGCTCGTTTCGGGCGTGGTCGCAGTCGTCGTCGCGGCCGGCTTCGTCGCGCCGCTCGCGCTCCACCTGATGGCGGCGATCGAGACGCTCGCGCTCGCCGGGCTCGCCAGCGACCGAGCCGGCGTCAGCGAGACGGTCCAGGTCATCGCGTACGCGATCGCGCCCTGTGTGTTCGCCGGCGTACCGATCCCCGCGCTCCAGGTGCTCTGTGCGTGCTACGGGGCGGTGCTGCTCGTCGTCGGGACCGCGACGGTTCACGACATCGAGGTTGGGCGGGCGGCCGTCGCCGCGGCGCTGCCGGGGGTAGTCGTCTTCGGGTACGCGTTCCGGGGGTTCGGGGCTGCCGCCGCGCTCGTGGCGGCCGTCTGATCACGCGTCGTCCGTGACCTCGATCTCGATCGCGTTCGGCAGGTAGGCGTTGGCGGCGTACCCACCCTCGTTCCACGGGAACTCGCCACTCTCGACCGCGTCGAGTCCGTCCGCCGGCGTGCCGATGGTCGCCGGCTGGCTCCGTCCGTGCTCGTCGGTCGCGCGCGAGGCGAGGGTGTGAGTCCCCGAGTCCGGCTCCCACGCGTACTCGAACAGTCGCCACGCACCCGCATAGTTCGGCCCGAACAGCTCCGCGTCGTGCCACGTCTCGCCCTCGTCGTCCGACACCTCGACGCCCCTCACCGCGTCGTCGCCGGCCCACGCCACACCGCGCACCGTGACCGATCCCTCGCGAGGAGTGACGGGCTCCTCGCCGGTCGGTCGACCGATCAGCGACATCACGGTTTCGTCGAAGGTGTACGGGTGCTCGACTGCCGGCGATTCGAGCTGGTCCCACGTGTCGGCCGTCGGAACGGTGTCGGTGTGCTCGGGCGTCGTGCCCTCGGGATGGATGCGGTAGTCGTCCTGCTGCCAGCGGGCGTGGGTTCCGGGCCGGTCGAGCGATCCCTCGGTGACCATCCCGTCGGTCACGCGCAGTTCGGAAAGCCACTTCACGCTGTTGACGCCGTACCAGCCGGGCACCACCAGTCGGACGGGATACCCGTGTTCGGCGGGGAGCGCCTCGCCGTTCATCCCGTGGGCGAGGATGCAATCGTCGAGTGCCTTCGAGAGTGGGATCGATCGGGCGAACGTCTCCTCCTCGGTGCTGTCGTCGCCGATCGCGGTGAGCCACCGGTCGCCCTCGTGAGTCGTCGGGTCGCTCGCCGCGTCGCCCACGTCCAGACCGCCCGCCCGCAGCACCGACCGGACCGGCGTGCCGCTCCAGACGGCGGTGCCGACCGCCTCACAGCCCCACTGGACGCTGCCCGTTTCGGGGTCGTGCTGGCCGCGGCCGTTGCCCGCACACTCCATCGTGTGGGCGACCGCCACAGTAGGAAGGTCATCGACGATCTCGCTGAGCGGGAGTTCGACGGCGTCGCCGTCGCCCGACCACGCGAGATCGATCGTCCACGACTCGGCGTCGCCCTCGGGAATCGGGTTCCGGTGGCAGACGAAATGCTCCTCGATCGGCGTCAACCAGTCCGCGAACGTCGCCCGGCTCGCCGCGCCGACGACGGTGTAGCGGTCGGCCTCGTCGCGGGTCTCGCTCGTTCCCGGTTTGCGGTCGAGGATCGCGTCGATCTCCTCGCGGCGTCCGGGGCGCGTCTCGCTCATACGTCTTCGGTCGCGGGCGCGCCGCATAACCGTTTCCCGCCCTCCGACGAGCGTCGTCCGGACACACCGACCGACGAATCGCTCGCCGGTGACGAGCCGGAGCGTTAACCATCGCCCGATCGTAGCGCCAGCGTGCTCAACCTGAACATCGACGAGTTCATGATCGAACTCAAAGAGGGAGCGCTCAAGAACGTGGGGCCGGCGAACAAGTCGGCCGAGGCAAAGCTGTTCGACGTCGAATCGGCGGCAGCGCGCGAGTTCGGCGACAAGCGCGTGAAATGCGTCTTCGCCGACGACGAGGGCAACGAGGTCGAGGTCGCCCTCTTTCCCGACGACGCGCGCCGGATCGCGCGCGACATCGAGGCGCTCGAAGAGAGCAGTCCGGTGTTCGAGTGATAGGTTCTCGCTCGTGTGACGGCAGACTCGAACGCAACGGATCACGACTCGAATGAGAACCGCGGGCCACACCCTCCCCAGCCGACTCCTTCGCTCGGTCTTCGACCTCGCTCAGTCATCCCTCGCGCGAGTCGGCCGTCTTCGACGCCCTCCCGCGCGCCACCGTGGATCGACACACCCGGCCATCGGGGTTGTGGCATCGGTTCGAGCGATCGTCCGCGTTTCGACAACCGTTTTAGTCCCCGTCCGTTCGGTCCGGTAATGGGTAGTTGTATCATCTGCGGCACCTCCGTCGACGGCCACATCTGTGGCAGTCACGAGGAGGACGTCGTCTTCGAGTTCGAGGGATCGCGCGCGAACCAACTCACGCCCGGCCGCTTCTACGAGGGAGCGGTCGACGGCTTCGCCGACTTCGGCGTGTTCGTCGACATCGGCGACAGCGTCACCGGACTCCTTCATCGGAGCGAGCTCGACACCCGGCTGGAGAGCCTCGACTGGGACGCGGGCGAGACGGTGTACGTCCAAGTCACCGACGTTCACGACAACGGCAACGTCGACCTCGCGTGGTCGATCCGTCAGTCGCCACGCGAGTTCCGCGGCGAGCTCGTCGACGATCCCGAGGGCGATCGGCTCGCGGAGGCCGAGGCCGACTCCGGCACCGGGGCGGCGGGGGCGACCGACCCAAATGAGCGCGCGGCCGCCGACTCGGCGGCCGAACCCGAGACCGGTAGCCCCGCTGTAGCGGACGACGAGAACGGTAGTGACGCCACCCGGACCCGAACGGACGGGAACGCGGACGCGGACGACACGGGGACGAGCGCGAGTTCCACGGACGCACGTGAGAGCGGGACGACAGCCACCCCCACGAACGAGGGGAGCGGTGGCCTGGTGGCGGCCGAACGCGAGCGCGTGCCGATCGACGACCTCGAATCGCGGGTCGGCGACCACGTCCGCGTCGAGGGCACGGTCGTGAGCGTGCGCCAGACCGGCGGCCCGACGGTGTTCGAACTCCGCGACGAATCCGGTACTGTGGACTGTGCGGCGTTCGAGGAGGCCGGCGTCCGCGCGTATCCCGACGTCGAGACGGATGCGGTCGTCGCCATCGAGGGCGAGGTCGAACGCCACCGCGACGACCTCCAGATCGAGACCGCGGGGCTCGCGGTGCTCGACGGCGAGGAGCGCGAGGAAGTCGAGGAACGTCTCGAAGACGCACTCGCCGAACGAGCTGCGCCCGACGCGATCGAACCGCTCGCCGACGATCCCGTGATCGACGATCTCGGCGAGGAGATCCACGACCTCGCGGGACTGATCCGGCGCGCGGTGCTCGAATCCCGCCCCGTCGTCGTGCGTCACGACGCGAGCGTCGACGGCTACGTCGCGGGCGCGGCGATCGAGCGCGCCACGCTGCCCCTGGTGCGCGACGAGCACGCGCGCGACGACGCCGAGTACCACTACTTCGACCGCCGGCCGGTCGAAGACGGGATCTACGACATGGACGCCGCGACGCGCGACGTCACGAGAATGCTCGACGCCAACGAACGTCACGACGAGCAGTTCCCGCTGTTCGTGTTCTGCGGCGTCGGGAGCGCACAGTCGCGCGACGGCCTCTCGCTGCTCTCGGTCTATGGAGTCGAGCGGGCCGTGCTCGGCGACCGCGCGCTCGACGCGGACGACCTCGCGGCACACGTCACACCCGCCGATCGTGACGCCGGAGCGACGACCGCAACGGCGATCGCGGCGAACGTCGCGGCAGGCGTCAACCCCGAGGTCCGCGACGACCTCGATGGTCTCCCGGCGGTGAGTTACTGGGAGGACACGCCCGAGGCGTACGCCGACCTCGCGAGCGAGGCGGGTGCCGACGCCGACCGGACGCGCGACGTCCGGGGGGCGATCGCGCTGGTGGCGAACTACCAGGCCTACGAGGACAAGCGCGAACTCGTCGCCGATCTGCTGTTCGACGGCAGCGAGTCGCTCGCCGAACGGCTCGCGGGCCAGTTCCGCGAGAAGCTCGACGCGGCGATCGAGACCGCCGAGGCCCACCTCGACCAGCGGGAGGCCGACGGTGTCACCGTGGCGGTGCTCGACACCGACGCGTTCACCCATCGGTACGACTTCCCGCCGACCGATCTGCTGTGTGACGAACTCCACCGCCGGACCCGCGAGGACACACCTGTGCTCCTCGGGCTCGGCGAGGACGAACTCCTGCTCCGACACACTGGCGATCTCGATCTCGACACCGTTGCCGAAGCGATCGCCGAGCGCGCACCCGAGGCGGGCGTGACCGCACGCGCGGCCCGCGACGACCGGATCGAGTTCCTGCTCGGCGAGCGCGACGCCGTGCTCGACGCCACGGTTGCAGCAGTTGGCGAGCAGTTCGACTGACGCTGCGGCTGTGGCGGCTGCGGAGGCGGTCGCGGACCTGGCGGATGAAGGGCGAGCGACCAACGGGAGCGAGGGCTTCGGCGGTGCTGTGCGGCTGTGGGGGCGGTCCTCGGCGGATCGAGGGCGAGGGAACGGAGTGACCGAGGGCTCGGAGGTGCTGTACGGTGGCGGTTGCGGAAAGCGCCAGCAGTTCTACCGCGAGCGAACGAAGTGAGCGAGCGGGTGTTTTTAGTCCGGGTTTTTGGAAGGGGTTCGAGGGAGCGCGCAACGCGCGCGACCGAGAATCCCTTGTAAAAAAAGTGGGTGCTTAGAACGCGTCGCCTTCGATCGAGATGTCGGCGTGGAGCTCCTCGCGGAGCGCGGCGTGGACGTGACAGATGTCCTCACCGCGCTCTACCAGTTCGTCCTCGTCGCCGGCGATGTCGGCCTCGACGCGGATATCGAACCGGATGGCCGAGAGGTCCTCGTCGTCGTCGATGTCGGCTTCGGCGTCGATCTCGATCTTGCCTAGGTCGTCGTAGTCGCGCTGCTGGGCCCCGACGCGGAATGCAGGGATGTAACACGACGCGTAGTCGGCGACGAGCGTGGCGTTCGGGTTCGGCCCCTCCTCGTCGGTGGCGTCGACGGTGAGTTCGAAACCGCCGACCCGGCTTCGCGTGACGAACCCCTCCTCGGACGTGCTGTTGACTTCGATATCTGCCATTGCGGCCGATTCGACGGCCGCCAGACCCCTAAACATTGCCCACTCGTGTGCCGGGGCCGCCATCGCGGTTGGAGTGGTCCGCCGGCACGACCGATACCGACGGCTCGGTTCGGTCCCGATATCAGAGTTCGAACGTCCCGTCGTCGTCGAGCACGTGAACCTCACTACCGATCCCACGGTCGTCGACCGCATCGACGAATGCCTGGGGATCGGCTTCGAGCGGCGGCATGGTGTCGTAGTGCATCGGGAAGACGTGATCGGCGTCGAGCCACTCCGCCGCGATCGAGGCCTGCCACGTGCCCATCGTGAAGTGATCGCCGATCGGGAGCGCGACCGCGTCGGGCTGGAGGTACGGCGCGATGACGTCTTTCATCTCCGACATCAGCCCGGTGTCGCCGGCGTGGTAGAAGGCGGTGCCGGTGCCGTCGGGGCCTGGCTGCTCGTCGCTCACGACGAACCCCGAGGGGTTGCCGAGCTCGTACTCGTAGCCGAGATCGACGCCGCTGGTGTGATCCGCGCGGTGCATCGTGACGTGGGCGTCGTCACATTCGAGCGTGCCGCCGATGTTCATGCCGATGGTGTCATCCGCGCCCATCTCGCTCTCGACGTACGCCGCGACCTCGACCGGCGCGACGATCGTCGCGTCGGTGAACTCGCCCGCGTGGGCGACGTGATCCGAGTGGGCGTGGGTCAGGAGCACGTAGTCCGGCGTCTCGATGTCAGCCGGCTCCATCGAGGTGTGTGGGTTGTCGAAAAAGGGGTCGATCAGCAGGCTGGTGTCGCCGACGGTGACGTACCACGTCGAGTGACCGTGCCAGGTGAGTTCCATTGCGTCCCGTCGTACTCGCGTCGCGTACTTAGTTCTGTAGGCGGCCGTGCGAAAGACGGGCAATCGCGCGTTCGTGTACGTTTATCCGACGTGGTGACGACACTTGAGCATGCACCGCGTACGATTCCGCGATCCGGATGGCGAACTCCGCACCGGCGAATGGCTTGCAGACGAAGCGACGATCAGCGCGAACGCCGGGTCGACCGGTCGCGTCGCGTTCTCCGAGGACACGTTCGCGCCCGAGGAGGTCGACGTGCTCGCGCCAGCGGAGCCCACGAAGATCGTCTGCGTCGGACTCAACTACGAGGATCACGCTGCGGAGCAAGGGAAAGAGCTCCCCGATCGCCCGCTGCTCTTCCTGAAGGGGCCGAACACCGTGGCGAGCCACGAGCAGACCGTGGAGTTGCTCGCCGGGAAGGAGCGCATCGAGTACGAGGCCGAACTCGGCGTCGTGATCGGCCGGAAGTGTCGGCACGTCGACCAGGGAGACGCGATGGACGTCGTCGCCGGATTCACCTGCGTGAACGACCTCTCGAATCGCGACGACCAGCGGATCGAGCAGAACTGGGTGCGCGGGAAAGCGTTCGACGGGGCTGCACCGATGGGGCCCGTCCTCGCGACGCCCGACGAGGTTCCCGACGACGCCACGATCGAACTCCGGTGCAACGGCGAGACGAAACAGCGCTCCTCGCGAGAGAAATTCATCTTCTCGGTGCCCGAACTGATCGCGGAGATCACGACGTACATGACCCTCGAACCCGGCGACGTGATCTCGACCGGCACGCCCGCTGGCGTCGGCCCGCTCGCCGACGGCGACGAGATCGTAGTCGAGATCGAGGGGATCGGTACGCTCTCGCACTCGGTTACGATTCCGTGAGCCACGCCGACGCTCCCGGGCCAGCCACGAACTCGATCGATCCGGATGCCAACCCCTAAGTTTAGGCTTGCCTAACGCGCGTTCCGTCATGGAACTCACGCGCCGGGACGCGCTCGCGGCGCTCGCCGGCGGTAGCGTCGTCGGCGGCGGTGGAGCGGTGGCGGTCGGACGGAACGAAGGCGAGCCGAGCGGAGCGCGAACGGCGACGGACGACGGATCGCCGACTGCGGCGGACGGGGCGTTCACGGCGGTGCGCGATCCCCTCGTTGCGGCTGCCCGAGTTGTCTATCCGGACGAGATAACCGGGATCGCGACGTTCGTCGAGACCTACGCACTCGGGCGTATCGAGGAGCGATCGGCGTATCGAAACGGCGTCGAGCGGGCGGTCGCCGCCATCGACGATCGTTCGGAATCGTGGTACGGCGGGCGATACGCGAGCCTCGACGCCGAAAGTCGGGATGCGGTGTTGCGCGAGATGGGGGTGGATACTGCCGATCCCGATCCCGAGGGCTCGACCGCCGAGCAGGTGCGGTACTACGTGGTGAACGAGCTGCTGTACGCGCTCTACACCTCGCCCGCCGGTGGGAAACTCGTTGGAATCGAGAACCCACAGGGCCATCCCGGCGGACACGAGAGCTATCAGCACGGACCACGATGAGCGGCGCGGACCGGACGCCCGCCGATTCGGCCGACGTCTGCGTGATCGGAGCGGGTCCGGCGGGTTCGCTCTGCGCGCATCGGCTCGCCGAGCGCGGCCACGACGTCGTGATCTTGGAGGCGGGGCCGCGGTTCTCGTTCGAGGACCGCCCCGAGCGGATGGAGCGTGCGATCCGGCCCGGTGACGACGATCGAAGCGTCTGGGACATGGGCGGCGAGCGCGACGCCTACGTCTCGACCGGCCCGCAGCCATACCCGTTGAACCGTTCACGAGTGAAAGGCGTCGGCGGGACGAGCCTCCACTGGCAGGGGATGGTGATGCGGCTCCACGAGGCCGACTTCGAGCGCCGGAGCCGCGACGGCGTCGCCGCGGACTGGCCGCTTTCGTACGACGATCTCCGACCGTACTACGCGGCCGCCGAGCGCGCGTTCGGCGTGGCAGGGGCCGCCGACAACCCGTTCGCGCCGCCGCGCGAGGAGCCGTATCCCCTCCCGGCCTTTCCACCCTCCTACAGCGACTCGATTTTCGCCGAGGCGTGCGAGGAGCTCGAAATCACCACCCACTCGGTGGGGAACGCGCGCAACTCCGAGCCCTACGACGGCCGGTCGGCCTGCGTCGGCTACGGCACCTGCAAACCCGTCTGCGCCTCGGGCGCGAAGTACGATGCGACGGTCCACATCCGGAAGGCCGAGGCTGCGGGTGCGCGCGTCATCGACCGCGCGCCGGTCCAGCGCCTCGAAACGGGTGGAAAGGGGCGAGTGACGCGCGCGGTGTACGCGACGCCCGATGGTGAGTACAGCCAGGACGCTCGCCGGTTCGTGATCGCCTGCGGCGGCATCGAAACCCCGCGACTCCTCTTGCTTTCGGACTCCCCGGACCATCCCGACGGGCTCGCCAATTCGAGCGGACTCGTGGGCCGATACTTCACCGAACACTGCTTCGCGGGCGTCGGCGGCCGGCTCGACCGCCGGACCCGCCAGAAGCACGTCGGGTTCAACACCACCGAGAGCCACCAGTTCTACGACGAGGAGGGCGTGAACCCCATCAAGCTCGAACTCCTCAACTACGCCGGCCCGTCGCCGGTCGAGCAGGCGCTTTCGGGGGAGGAGTGGGGCGACGCGCTCCTCGACTCGCTTCGGGATTCTTACGGGACGCACGTCGCGGTCGGCGGCCTGGTCGAGCAGCTCCCCCGGAAGGAAAACCGCGTGACGCTCGATCGCACGAGCACCGACGACCACGGCAACCCAGTGCCCGACGTCCGGTGGTCGATCGGCGAGCGAACCAGGGAGAGCATCCGGCGGGCGAACGAGATCCAGCGGGCGATCCTCGACGAGCTCGGAGCCGCGATCGAGTGGACCGTCGGCCCCGACAACACCGGTCCGGCCTTTCATCACATGGGCACCACGCGGATGGGGACGGATCCGGAATCGAGCGTTGTCGACCCCGAACTCCGGACCCACGACGTCGAGAACCTCCATATCGCCTCCAGCAGCGTGTTCGTCACCGGCGGCGCGATGAACCCCACGCTCACCATCGCCGCGCTCGCGCTGAAGGCGGCCGATCACGTCGACCGGGCGCTGTGATCGGCCCGGACGATCGTCGGTCGGGGGGAGAGCGGTGTCGGGCTTCGTGACAGCGAATCCGGGGTTGCGATGGCAGGCCGGAAGGTAAAAGCGGCGCGAGTATAGCTATCCTTCAATGAGTGACGCGGCCGCCGACGAGGGCGACGTCTCGACCGAACTCGATCGCAACATCGGCCTCGTAGGGGCGCTCGCGATCGGGATCGGGACGATGATCGCGGCGGGCATCTTCGTGCTCTCGGGGCTCGCCGTCTCGAACGTCGGCACGGTCGCCATCGTCTCGTTCGTGATCGCCGCGCTGATCGCCGCGCTCACCGCGGCGGCCTACGCCGAGTTCTCCTCGATCTACTTCGAGAGCGGCGGCGGGTACATGTACGTTTCCGAGACGTTCGACGCCGACTGGACGTACATCATGGGCTGGACGATGATCGTCGGCTACCCGGCGAGCGCCGCCTTCTATCTCGCTTCCTTCTCGGACTGGTTCTACCGGTTCATCTACCCCCTCATCGGCATCCCGCAGTCGGTGCCGTTCTGGATACCGGGGATCGCGGTGCTCGGCCTGCTGGTCTACATCAACAGCCAGGGCAGCGAGGAGTCGAGCCAGTTCCAGATCGCCGTCACGGCGGCGAAAATCCTACTGCTGGCGCTGTTCCTCTACGGCGGGCTGCAGGCGTTCAGCGCGGACGTGGTGGTGGACTCCTTTTACGAGAACATCGGAAGCTTCGTCGAGATCGCCTCGACGGGCGCGCTGGTGTTCATCACGTTCATCGGGTTCTCCGCGATCGCCACCAACGCCGACGAGATCAAGGATCCCGGCGACACCATCCCCAAGGCCATCTACATCTCGATGGGCTTCGTGACCTTCCTCTACGCGCTCGTGGTCCTGGTGATCGTGATCGGCATCAACGACCAGCAGTTCCTCTCCTTCCTCTCGGGGAACGTGAACCTCGGGGGGGTCTCCCCGACGCAGTACGTCGCCGACAACGGCGAGGTCTCGATGGCATATGCTGCCCAGTACTACCTCGGGGAGATCGGCTTTTACGTGATCATCGTGGGCGCGCTGTTCTCGATGCTGAGTGCGGCGAACGCAACGGTGTTGGCGGGATCGCGGGTCAAGCTCGCGCTCGCGCGTCGCAACCACCTCCCCGAGCGCTTCGAGGAGCTCCACCCCGAACACGGGACGCCGTACAACTCGGTGTTGCTCACCGGGGGGTTCATCCTCGCGTTCATCGTGATCTTCACCGTTCTCTTCGGCGAGATCCCCGGCGGTGCGGGAGAGAGCTTCGTCCACAGCCTGCTCGGGCTCCCCCTCTTCGGGCTCCATCTCGGGCTCGAAAGCGTCACCGGCGTCGCGAACGTCCTGCTGCTGGCCGGGTTCGCTCTCGTCAACGTCGCCCTCATCGCGTCCCGCCGGCAGTCCCCCGACATCGATCGGGGGTTCACGGTCCCGCTCGTGCCCTACGTACCGGCGCTCGCGGCGATCCTGAACGTCCTCCTGATCGCGAGTCTCGGCCTCCAGACCGTGATCTTCGGGATCATCGCGGAGGCGATCGGGATCGCCTTCTGGTTCGCGTGGAAGGGGCGCGCCCCCTCGACCGAGGAGATCGAACGCGAGACGCCGACGGTGGTCTCCCAGCGGAGCCCGTCGGACCGCGACGAGCGAATTCTCGTCCCGATCGCGAACCCCGAGAACGTCGACCAGCTCCTCCGGACGGCCGCCGACATCGCCGCCGATCGGGGTGCGGAGGTGCTCGCGATGAGCGTGGTCACGATCCCCCAACAGACGCCGCTCTCGCGCGGGACCGAGTACGTCGACGAGGAACGCGAGGTGCTCAGGCGCGCCATGGGCGCGAGAACCGACGGCGGCACGGCTGATGCGGACCTGGAGGTGGACGTCGACGCCGCCACCACCGAGAACGTCCACGGGACGCTCGAAGTCCACGACACCGAGGTGCCGATCAGCGCGACGATCCGCATCAGCCACCGTGTCGACACCGCGATCCTCAACACGATCGAGCAGTACGACACCGACGCCGTGCTGATGGGCTGGGGTTCGCGGGGATCGCGCCGCCGCGAGATCGTCTTCGGCAGCGTGGTCGACACGATCGCGACCGAGGCCGACTGTGACGTCCTCGTCGAGCGGCTCGGCCACGACGCCACCGGTGACCTCGACTCGGTGCTCCTGCCGACCGCCGGCGGTCCCCACGCCGAACTCATCGAGGAGATCGCCCGTGCGGTCTGCGTGGCGACGGGCGCACGGGCCGAGGTGCTGAGCGTCGCCTCGCCGGACGACGACGAGGACGGAACCGATGCACGCGAACGGGTCGACGCGACGGCGGAACGGCTGCGCGAGGCCGGTGTCGAGGTCGACACCACGGTCGCCGACGGCGACGTGGTCGACGCGATCGTCGAGCGCTCGGGCGGCCACGATCTCACCGTGATCGGCTCGACCCGCGAGGGACTGCTCCAGGAACTCGTGTTCGGCGCGATCCCCGAGAAAGTCGCCCGCGAGGCCGACGACACGGTGCTCGTGGCGAAACGGAACGAAGGGGTGTCCTCGCGGGCGCTGCACTCGCTCCGGCGATGGCTCCGGTAGACGACCCCGGGGTGGCCGAGAGCGAGGCAGGCGAGCGCAGCGACGACCTCGACATCGCGTACGCGCGTCACGAGCCGATCGACGTCGTCCGGTTCTGTCTCGAAGCGTCAGTCTGGGGTTCGATCGGTGGGGTGAGCCCCACGTCAGCGGGCCGGGCTTCTACCTCGTGATCGTCTCCGGAACGTCGATCGAGCGGTACGCCGACCCGATGGGGACGAACCGGTGGCCGATCGAAACCTGTCGGAACGTCTTCGGCGACATCGGGACGTTCCACCGGACGGCGGCTGCGACCGCCGCACGGATGGACGGCGCGGTGATCGCGAGTATCGACGGCGTGCTCCAGCCCCAGATGGTCCGGATCAAGGAGCCCGACCGGGAGAGGCGTCCGCGGCGCGGAGCGCGTCCGTCCCCTACGCGGCGTGGATGGGATCGCGACACATGAACGCGCTCGACACCTCCACACGGGACGACGTCGTCGCGGCCATCACGCTGAGCGAGGAGAACGGCCGCGTGACCGTCTTCGCCGACGGCGAGTTCGAGGATTACAGCCGCGAGGAGATCGGCGGCCGGTGGCGCTCGCCGTCCTGAACCGGGTTCGTGATCGTCCCTCGGCGTGCTATCGTTCCGCCGATCGGTCCGGTCGGGGGAAACTTTATATTCGTGGTCCGAAAGTCCTCGGTAGAGGTCGACCGATGACCACCCTACACGTCTTCTGATCGGGCCGCCATCCCGTCGCCGCTCCGACAGCATCGGCCGGCGGCTCCGTCCGTTGAGCGCTCGACACGTATCGAGCCACCAGTGTCGCGAACGAGAGACGTCAGACACCACTACAGATGACAGCTACGAACGCAATCGTCGCACAGCGCGTCGGTTCCGGCAGTCCGGACACCGACGAGATACGAGCGCTCGCGGCGGCCGCCGGCTACACGGTCGTCGACGAGGTGACTCAAGTGCGGGCCGAAGACCCGGGCACGAACCTCGGCCGGGGGAAGGTCGAACAGCTCGCCGCCTGTGTCGTGGAGACCGAGTCGAGGACTGTCGTCGTCGACGGCGAACTCACCCCGTCGCAGCACCACGAACTCCAGAAAGCGCTGCCGGATGGGACCCGGGTCCACGACCGGTATCGCCTGGTTCTCGACGTGTTCGGCGACCAGGCGGGCACGCGGCGCGCACAGCTCCAGGTCGAGCTCGCTCGATTGAAGTACGACCTCCCCCGGATGCGGGAGACGGCCGACGCGGGCTGGTTCGACAAGCGCGCCGAGAAGGGATCGCCGCTGTACGACGCCGCGGACAGGATCGATCGGCTCGAACGCAAACTCGACGAGCTCCCCGACCCTGCCGAGTCGTTCCGGAAGCGCCGCCGTGAGGAGGGGTTCGACCTCGTGACGCTCGCAGGGTACACCAACGCCGGGAAGTCGACGCTGCTCCACCGCCTCGCCGACGAGTCGACACTCGCGGCTGCGGAGTCGGACCACCCCGACCGCGACGCGACGGCGACGATCGAGGACCGGCTGTTCGAGACCCTCGAAACCACCACGCGTCGGGCGACGCTCGACGGACGGCCCACCCTCGTGACCGACACGGTCGGGTTCGTCGCGGACCTGCCCCACTGGCTGGTCGAGTCGTTCAGCGCCACGCTCTCGGAGGCCGCGGCGGCCGATCGCGTGGTGCTCGTCGCGGACGCGAGCGATCCGCCCGACGAACTCCGCGAGAAATTGGGCGTCTCGCTCGACGTGCTCGACGCCCAGGACGTCGCCCGCGAGGCGGTCGTGACCGCGCTCAACAAGGTCGATCGGCTCGACGCCGAGGGGCGAGCGGAGCGACTCGCGGTCGCGGCCGAGATCGCGCCGTCGCCGCTGGCGATCAGCGCCCGGGACGGGACGAACCTCGATCGCCTGGTGGCGCAGGTCGGGGAGGGGCTCCCCACGGAGCACGCCACGATCGAGATGCCGAACCGAAACGACGCGATGAGCGTCGTCTCGTGGCTCTACGACCACGCCGACGTGGCGGACGTGAGCTACGGGGCGGCGGGCGATCGGGTCACGGTTTCGTTCGCGGCGCGGCCGTCGATCGCCGACCAGGCGCGGGCGAAGGGAGACGACGTCAGCAAGTCGGTGTCGGTGGATCGGTGACCAGGAGGATTGAGTGGCCGTGCCCGTGCGTTCTCGGTGACGCCCATCGTTCGGACGGACGAAAGCAGTGGACGACTAATCAGTCTCAGTAGCTCAACACCCCGATCGCTCGATTATCACAGATTTCGGAATTTTGCACATCGGTTCCTGTAGAGTGCCCCGCTCGGATGGCTGGAGTGGAGTTTTCCGAAAAACCTCGCCACCTCACTCAGTAGAAGGCGTATTTCGATCCGAAATTTGGGGATCGCTCGCTCGATTCTGCACATCGAAATCGGGAAGTTCGGTTGTTTGGTGTGTGGAATCAGGATCGGCGAGATCACGACGCGCACCTCCGTGCAGTCGTGCAAAGGATGACCTTCCGTGGAGTCAAAGCGAGCCTCTATCGACGGTACCACGGCATCGCTATTCAGACATATCCCGCGTGAGCTACAGTCGCGAAAACAGTTTAGCGGGCCATCCGAACACCAAAACATCAGATTGAGAGGAAAAGGGTTGTCTACGATTCGAGAGGATCGAACACTGTAGTGTTGCGTATGCAGTCGTGATAACCGTCTTGATCGTATCGCTTGAGGTGGCCACCAGCCACGTAAAGCTGCCCGTCGATCACGCCGTCGACAGCGCCGCCGCGTCGATGCTTCGACTGTGCCAGTTCCGTGTACTCATCCCATGCTGGATCATATCGGTAACACCGCGTGCTGTAATCGTCGACTGAGAACGGGCGGGTGTACGTCCGCTCGTGAGTGAGATAGACACGATTGCCGATGACCGGATCACTCGTGGTCGTGTACGTACCAGCGACCGGTGCAGGCTGACGTGACGACCACGAGCCGATAGCCGTATTGTATCGGCGGTTCGAATCCGTCGGACTGGCGGCCCCCAGTCGCCCTCCGATAGCGTGGACACAGGATCCACCGCTGGCTTCGATCAGCGCAACAGAATGCCAGCGCTTGGCCTCGGGCATTCGCGTGAGATCCGGATTCGCTACGCGTTCGGTTTCCGGATCGAACGTCCAAACGCGGCTTTCGTCGAACGCTCCTGGCCGAGGTCGGACTCCATGAGTCGTCGCGGACTCGCGATCGGTGACGTCCGTGCCGCCACCCAAACAGTAGATCAGTCCATCTGCGGGGTTGTAGACACCCCCCATCGCGAAGTTAGGGTACGGGCACCGGACGCCGGTCTCCGCAGTGAGGTTCGTCCAGCCATCGCTCGACTGATAACGAAAGATCTCGTTGCTCGGCGACACGCCATTGTAAGGACTGCCTGCGGGGGCACCACCGAAACTATAAATCGCAGTATCGGTCGAGACGCCGCACGGAGCCCAGAGTGCTTTCGGTACGTCCTCGGCACGCCGCCACGTTCCGTCGCCATCGTTCGGATCGAGGACGAACGTCCGTTGTACGGTCTCCAATCCAGGTCCCGACGTGAAGCCGCCGAAGTAGTAGAGTTTCTCATCGAGGACGCCGCCACCAGCGTCGCTCTGTTCAGCCGGCAGTTTCGCTATGTCCCTCCAGTTGCCACCAGAGGGCATATCGACGCGTTCTCCGTCGAGAAACACTCTCGCCGGCCCGCTGACTTCGAGGGCGGCAACCTCCCCCGAGATGTAGTAACTATCCGATCCGTTCGCGACTCCGCCACTCGCGCGTCCCGCCTCGGCGTCGATCTCATCGGCACCTCCGAGCCCCGCTCGCGGAGCGACGCCACCGC